>JBEDMU010000151.1:0-3659 GCA_041170945.1 Pseudomonadota bacterium | reverse complement strand
TTGGAAGGCGATGCACGGCACTTGATCACCGATGTTTACACGTCGGCGGGGGTGATCATTGGATTGGTTTTGGTCATGCTCACCGATTGGTTGTGGCTCGACCCATTGGCGGCCTTGTTGGTGGCGGCCAATATTTTGCGTGAGGGCTGGCGGTTGGTGTGGGAATCGGCGCAAGGCCTCATGGATGAGGCTGCAGACGATCACACCCAGGAACGCGTCGATGCCGTGTTGGCGAGGTTTGCGCAGCAAACTGAAGCAGATGGTTCTGCGTTGCTGGAGTTTGACCATTTGCGCACACGCCAAGCAGGACATCGTTGCTACGTTGATTTGCACATGCATGTACCGGGTGGGTGGTCGATGGATCGTGCAGCGCAAGAGCGGTCAGAAGTGGAAGCGGCTCTGATGGCGGCGGTGCCAGGATTGCATGCGACCATTCAGCTGTTGCCCAAAGGCGTTGAGGCGTTGGGTATTGAGGATCATCAGCCTGGGGCGTGATTGTCTTTGCTAGCGCCTCAACATTCTCAGCGTTCTAGCCTCCGTTTGTTTCTCTTTGCAAAATCCATTCATTCATGTGCCTCCGCTTCGCTTCGCTCAGAAGTCGGCACACAAATGAAGGATTTCGCTTGAGACAAATGTTCGCAGGTGCCGAGATATATACAGCGTTCGAAGCCGACTTCTGAGCGCAGCGAGGCGGAGGCTAGAGCGCTGTATATATTGAGGCGCTTAAACAACAAAAATGCACCTGTTAATTTTGCAAACAGAATTCAAGAGAATCACGTCAGCAGATATGGATTCGCAAACCCCAGCTTCTGCAACACCTCAACCTCACGCGCTTCCATCGCCTTGGCATCGGCCTTGCTGGTTTCATGATCCCACCCCTGCGCGTGCAACGTGCCATGCACCAACAAATGCGCGTAGTGCGCTTCCAGTGTTTTGCCTTGCTCACGCGCCTCACGTTCAATCACGGGGGCACACAACACCAAATCGGCCATCACCACCGGTGATTGCGCGTAATCAAACGTGAGTACGTTGGTGGCGTAGTGCTTGCCACGGTACTGCGCGTTTAACAGCTGGCCTTCCTCGGCGCCCACCACCCGCACGGCGATTTCGCCGGGCAAATTGAGCGCGTGCCGAATCCAGCGCGCTACCCGGTGCCTGGGCAGCAACGCACGGTGCTGGTCCGCCTCATCAAAACGACCCCATTGCAGCGACAAAGTCAACTCAGACAATGCCATTTCAGTCCTCCTTGCGTGACGCACGTGACCGGCGTGCTGGGCTTGTTGTCGTTGCCTTGCTGGCTGGTGCGGGCACCGATTCGCCAGTATCGCGGCGCATGTCGTAGGCGTCGACGATGCGCGCCACCAAGGGGTGACGCACCACGTCGGCAGAGGTCAGATACGAAAACCCCAGCCCCTTGACACGACGCAACACGCGCTCGGCATCGATGAGGCCACTGGTGGTTTGGCGAGGCAAATCAATTTGGCTGACATCGCCAGTGACCACACATTTGGAGCCAAATCCAATGCGCGTCAAAAACATCTTCATTTGTTCGGGGGTGGTGTTTTGTCCTTCATCCAAAATCACAAACGCATGATTCAGGGTGCGCCCACGCATGAAGGCCAAAGGCGCAATTTCAATTTGTTGTCGTTCAAACGCTTTGTGCACTCGATCAAACCCCATCAGGTCATACAAGGCGTCATACAAAGGGCGCAAATAGGGATCAACTTTTTGCCCCAGGTCGCCAGGCAAAAAACCCAGTTTTTCACCCGCTTCAACCGCGGGTCGGCACAAAATAATGCGCTGGACGGTTTGACGCTCGAGTGCGTCAATAGCGCAAGCCACGGCCAAATAGGTTTTACCGGTGCCCGCTGGGCCGATGCCAAAGGTGATGTCGTGCTCAGCAATCAGACGCAGGTATTCGGCCTGGTTGGGGGTGCGTGCGGTCAGTTCACCGCGTCGGGTTTGCATGACCGGGGTTTCGTCATCCCCCTCGAATGCAGATCCACGGCCACTGAGCATGAGCTGAATGTGCTCCAGATGCAGGGGGCGCTTGGCTTGTTCATACAGGCTTTGCAGCATTTCCATGGCTTGCTGGGCGCGGTCTTTGGGGCCTTCTACCCGAAACTGCTCAAAGCGGTGTGAGATGCGCACTTGCATGGCTTCTTCGATGGTGCGCAAGTGGCTGTCCATGGGGCCGCACAAGCGGTCGAGTCGCTGGTTATTCAGCGGGGTAAAGGAGTGGCGGCAAATCAAGCAGATAATCCCAGTTAAGCAATCGGAGACGAACCCCCCAATGATAGGCAAATTGTCAGGCACCTTGGCCGAAAAAAATCCCCCTCAACTCTTGGTTGATTGCTTGGGCGTGGGCTACGAGGTAGAAGTGCCCATGAGCACCTTTTTTGCCTTGGGTGAAGTAGGGCAGCCCGTGACGCTGCTCACCCACTTGGTGGTGCGCGAAGACGCGCATGTGCTTTTTGGCTTTGCCACTGCGTCAGAGCGCGCGGTTTTTCGCCAGCTCATTCGAATTTCAGGTGTGGGTCCCCGCACGGCGTTGGCAGTGTTGTCGGGCCTGACGGTGCAAGATTTGGGGTTGGCCATTTCGGCACAAGACAGCAGTCGCTTGGTCAAGGTACCCGGCATCGGCAAAAAAACGGCCGAACGTTTGCTGCTTGAACTCAAAGACAAATGGAACAGTCTGTCGGGCGTTCCTGCGGTGACTGCTGTGGGCGGGCCTGCTGCGGGCTTGGTATCTGGACTTCACGACACCGCCAGCGATGTGCTGCAGGCATTGGTGGCGTTGGGCTACAGCGACCGTGAGGCTGCAACAGCCGTGAAGAAATTGCCTGAAGGCTTGGATGTCAGCGCTGCGTTGCGTCATGCCTTGCGAGAACTTTCATGACCATACAAACCGATTCATTTGCGCCCAGCCCTGCTCCTGAGCCCCGTTTGGTGGGCGGGCAACCCATGTCGGGCAGCGAAGAAGCGTTGGAGCGGGCGCTTCGCCCCAAAAGTCTGAACGAATATGTGGGACAGGCCAAGGCACGTGAACAGCTGGATATTTTTATTGGTGCCGCACGTCAGCGACGCGAGGCACTAGACCATGTGTTGTTGTTTGGCCCTCCTGGCCTGGGCAAAACCACGTTGTCGCACATCATTGCGCATGAGTTGGGCGTGAACCTGCGCCAAACCAGTGGGCCGGTGCTTGAAAAACCCAAAGACTTGGCCGCGATTCTCACCAGCCTTGAACCCAACGATGTGCTGTTCATCGACGAAATTCACCGCTTGTCGCCAGTGGTCGAAGAGATTTTGTATCCCGCGCTTGAAGATTTTCAAATCGACATCATGATCGGCGAGGGCCCGGCAGCGCGTTCGGTCAAGCTTGATTTGCCACCCTTTACCCTGGTGGGGGCCACCACGCGTGCGGGCATGCTGACCAACCCTTTGCGCGACCGCTTTGGCATTGTGGCTCGGTTGGAGTTTTATACCGCTGAAGAATTGGGGCGCATTGTCAACCGCAGCGCTGGTCTGGTGCAGGCTCCCATTGATGCCGACGGCGCCATGGAAATTGCACGACGTTCACGCGGCACCCCGCGCATTGCCAACCGCTTGTTGCGGCGCGTGCGCGACTACGCGCAGGTCAAGGGCAACGGCCACATCAC
>JBEDMU010000150.1:0-6414 GCA_041170945.1 Pseudomonadota bacterium | reverse complement strand
CGCCTGCACCGTCGGGCACGTCCACTTGGTGGTGGGCTTTGTTGGCAGCCTTTGGTGGCGGTTTGATCTTGAACCTGATGCCATGTGTGTTTCCCATTTTGGCCATCAAAGTGCTGTCACTGGCTGAGTCCAGCCACCAACAACGGCACCGCGCCCTGTCGGCCTGGGCCTATGGGGTGGCCGTGGTGGTGTCTTTTGCTGCACTTGGTGGGCTGCTTTTGGGCTTGCGTTCGGCTGGTGAAGCCATCGGCTGGGGTTTTCAATTGCAAAGCCCTGGCATGTTGGTTGGGTTGAGCTTGTTGTTTGTGTTGATCACCCTGAATTTGGCAGGCGCGTTCGAAATGGGTCACCTTCTGCCTTCTGGATTGGCAGGCGTGCAGCTGCGTCACCCCGTGGTGGATTCCGCTTGGTCAGGCATATTGGCAGTGGCCGTCGCTTCGCCGTGTACCGCTCCGTTTATGGGCGCTTCTTTGGGCTTGGCAGTCACCCTGCCCACAGCTCAGGCGTTGGCCATATTTGTAGCTCTTGGAGCAGGCATGGCCACCCCCATGGTCTTGGCTGGGCTGATTCCTGGCGCCTTGTCCTGGTTGCCCAAACCTGGCGCTTGGATGCAAACATTGAGGCAAGTCATGGCTTTTCCCATGGCCATGACCGTGGTCTGGTTGGTTTGGGTGTTGACCCAAATTCAGGGGGCTGACGCCATGGCTGCTTTGCTATTGGTGGTGTTGGCACTTGTATTTGCGTTGTGGACATGGAAGCGCTTCAGTCACTCGTGGGTTTGGCGTGCCCTGGGAGCGTTGGCTTTGGGGGCCTCGATGGCTTGGGGCTTGCCCGTGATGACACACGCACCAACCCCAACATCTTCTGCTGCAGAGTCGAGTGCCGATTCTGCAGCTGTGTGGCAAGCATGGTCACCTGAGCGTGAAGCAGCTGAATTGGCTGCTGGGCGTGCGGTGTTTGTGGACTACACCGCTGCATGGTGCTTGACTTGTCAAGTCAATGAATCTCAGGTACTCAACCAAGCCGATGTCATGCAAGCGTTTCGCGAGGGCGGATGGGTGCTGCTGAAGGCCGATTGGACCCGACCCGATCCACGCATCACGGCCTCTTTGGCCAAGCTGGGGCGCAACGGTATTCCAACCTATGCGGTCCTCAAACCAGGGCGCGAACCGGTGGTATTGGCCGAGATTTTGACTCGCGCTCAAGTGCTGGATGCGCTTGCGAGATAATTGCGGAATGTTTGCACCACTACAAAACGATACTTTTTTGCGGGCTTGTCTTCGCCAAGCCACCGATCACACCCCCATGTGGCTGATGCGTCAGGCCGGCCGCTACTTGCCTGAGTATTGCGCCACGCGCGCCAAAGCCGGTAGCTTTATGGGCTTGGCCACCCAAGTGGATTACGCCACTGAGGTGACCTTGCAACCGCTGGAACGCTATGCGCTCGACGCCGCCATTTTGTTTTCTGACATTTTGACGGTGCCCGACGCCATGGGATTGGGCTTGTCGTTTGCGGCAGGCGAAGGGCCCCGATTTGAGAAAAGCATTCGTACCGAGGCTGATGTGGCGACACTCGCTGTGCCCGACATGAACCGTTTGAAGTATGTGTTTGATGCGGTGACATCCATACGCAAGGCGCTCAACGGTCGAGTGCCGTTGATTGGGTTTTCAGGCAGCCCCTGGACACTGGCTTGCTACATGGTGGAAGGCGGCAGCAGCGACGACTACCGACAAGTCAAAACTCTGATGTACAGCCGCCCCGATTTGATGCACCGCATCTTGGCGGTGAACGCAGATGCCGTTGCGCTTTACCTGAACGAACAAATTCGGGCGGGCGCACAAGCGGTGATGGTGTTTGACAGCTGGGGCGGTGTGTTGGCGCACACCGAATTCCGTGAGTTCAGCATGGCCTACACCCGTCGTGTGCTGGATCAACTGATTCGCGTGCACGAAGGTCAACGCATTCCAGCCATTGTGTTTACCAAAGGTGGTGGTTTGTGGCTGCAAGACATGGCAAAAGAACTGCCATGCGAAGTGCTCGGCGTCGATTGGACTGTTGATTTGGGGCGTGCACGTGCATTGGTGGGATCTACCCACGCCTTGCAAGGCAATCTGGATCCCATGGCCTTGTTTGCACCACCAGAACAGGTGGCGGCGCAAGCCCGTCAACTGCTCAACAGCTTTGGGACTCCGCACATGGGAAGCGGCGAAGGACCCACTCATATTTTTAACCTTGGGCACGGCATCAACCAGTTCACGCCGCCTGAGCATGTAGCGGCCCTTGTAGAGGCAGTGCACACTCACTCTCGAGCCATGCGTCAGGGTCATTGATGATGCCAAGGCAGGGGAAAACCCTGCACTTGTGCACAGAAGTCCCGCCGCAGGCACAGAAACAGTGCAGTCCCAGAAAACAGGGCAATTTCAAAGCCTGAAAAACATAACTCATTGTTTTTAAAGGGTTTTTAAATTGCTCATTTTTTCATCATTTTGTCATAGACACGCTTTTTCGCAGGGAGCGGACGCATGAAACACGGGTTTTCAACAAAGTTATCCACAGATTCTTTGGATAGTTTTGACAAGCTCCGTGAAATCAATGACTTATTCGAAATTGATGAAGAATTTTCTGTTTTCGGGGAATGCGCCAAGTGACTTTTCACGTGGATGTATGGGTTTCGTTACCTACCTCCAGCCGCCTGGGAGGCACACTGACCTATTCTTGCGAATCGGCACCGAATGTGGGCTCCTTGGTTCGAGTTCCCTTGGGCAAACGGTTGGTGCTGGGCGTGGTGGCCAGCTGTCAACCTGCACATTTGGCAGACCACACCCGAGAGCTCAAACCCATCGTTGAGGTTTGGCGCGAGATTCCCCCATTATCTGAGGCATGGATGGAACTGATGCGGTTTGTGCATCGGTATTACCAAAGGCCTGTGGGGGAAGTCGCCATTGCCGCGTTGCCTCCTGCCTTTAAGAAGGAAACCCTGGCCAAGGTGTTGCGTTGGAGCCCTTCCTGCGAACAACCTGCTCCTGAGCCTGTGATCAGGGCCAAACCTATTTTGACCGAGGCTCAAGCCCATGCGGTGAAGTGTTTGGACCAGTCCACTCAACCGGTGCTGTTGTTTGGGGTGACCGGAAGCGGCAAAACCGAGGTGTATTTGCAAAGCATCGAACAGATGTTGCAACAAACACCAGAAGGACAAGCGCTGTTGCTGGTACCCGAGATCAATCTCACTCCTGCACTGACTCGCGTCTTGACCGACCGATTTGGGGCCGACCATGTGGCCGTGATGCACAGCAGTTTGACCCCTGTGCAACGCGCCAAGCAATGGTTAAAAGCTCACCACAATCAAGTACGGGTGGTGCTGGGTACTCGTTTGTCGGTATTTGCCAGTTTGCCGCAATTGCGCCTGATTGTGGTTGATGAAGAGCACGACCCCAGCTACAAGAGCCAAGATGGGGCCCGTTATTCAGCACGCGACTTGGCGTTGATGCGCGCCCAATTGGAGCAACGTCAGGGCAAGCGCTGTCAGGTGATGCTGGGTTCTGCCACCCCCTCGCTGGAAACTTGGTGGGCCGCTGAACAAGGACGTTACCTGCGGGTGGAATTGCCCGATCGCATGGGGCAAGCTCGTTGGCCCAGCTTGAAACTGGCAAACATGAGCCAAGAGCCATGGGGGACAGTGCTGGGACGAGAACCATGGCAAGCCTTACAAGCTTGCGTTCAGCGTGGAGAGCAAGCACTGATTTTGCTCAATCGTCGCGGATACGCCCCTGTGATGTACTGTCCAGCTTGTGGCTGGAAAAGCGCTTGCCCGCATTGCTCAGCTTTTCGGGTGTTTCACAAACGCGATGGGGTGCTGCGATGTCACCATTGCAGCAGCTGTGGACCGGTTCCTACCGCATGCCCTGAGTGTCAGCACGACCCCTTGCAACCCATGGGTCTGGGCACCGAACAAATGCAGGAGTGGCTGGAGACTGGGTTGCAAAGCCTGATTCGACCAGACGGTCGTTGCGCCAACGTGTTGCGCGTAGACTCAGACAGCTCACGCTCGGTTCAAGGTTTGGCAGACCACCTTCAAGCCATCCACGAGGGAGAGGCCGACGTGCTGGTTGGCACGCAAATGTTGGCCAAAGGACACGATTTCAGACGCGTGAGTTTGGTGATCGCGGTGAATCCAGACTCTGCCCTTTACAGTGCCGACTACCGCGCCCCTGAACGCCTGTTTGCGTTGTTGATTCAGGCAGCAGGTCGCGCAGGACGAGATGCCGAGGTTCAGACGCCCCCAGTGATGTGGGTCCAAACCCAGCACCCGCAGCATCCGTTGTTTGCCTTTTTATCCAAGCATGACGTCAGCGGTTTTTTGAACGCCGAGTTAAACACTCGACGACAAGCTGGATTGGCTCCGTTTGTGCACCAAGCGTTGGTGCGAGCTGAGGCCCACACGCAGCAACAGGCTCAGTGGTTGTTGCAATCGATCAGTGATCGTTTGCCAAACAAATGGATGCATGAACACGGTGTGATGTGTTACCCCCCATTGCCGATGAGCATGGCTCGAGTCGACAACGTGGAACGCGTGCACATGCTGCTGGAGTGCGAGCAACGCAAGCCCCTTTTGGCCCTATTGCCGCAAGTTCATGAACTGATCGTGCAGACCTTGGACAACACCCCCAAACACGGTGTGTTGCGTTACGCGATTGACGTGGACCCTTTGAGCTTTTAAGTTTGTAGCAACCAAGACCATGCGACAAACGTGAAGAAGGCCCAAACGGTGCTCCACATGATGATGCGGGCCACCCAAGTGGCATCACCTCCCATGCGTTCAGCCAAAAAAGTAACGTTGCTGGCGCTGGGCAAACTGGCAACCAACATCATGGCCAATGCACTAGAGGGATCGATGTTCACTCCCAAGGTTGAAACGCCCGCAACCACCAACGCCACCAAGGCGGGGTGCACCATCAACTTGGCAAAGACAACATACCCCACCTTTTGTTGACGCAGGGGCGCATGACCTTGTATATGTGAGCGCGCCAAAATACCGCCCAAAGTGAACAAAGCAACAGGCGTGGCTGCCTGCGCCATCATCCACACGGGGGTTTGAACAACCCCAGGCAGCGGGAACTCGCTCCATGCCAACGCCGCGCCCGCCAGGATGGCCCACAGCATGGGGTTGGACATGACTCCTTGCAACGCTTTGCGCAAAGCCTGTACAGCCTGGGTCCAACCCTGTCCATCGAGCCTTGAAGCGGCCACAGCCAACGAGCTGGTGATGACCATATCAAACAACACCATAGCCACCGCGGGGGTTGCGGAGGCCGAACCCAACATCAATGCCAACATGGGGACTCCCATAAACCCGTTGTTTGGAAATGCTCCCACCAAGCTCACAAATGCGCCCTCTTTCCAAGAGGTGCCCCGCCAACGTTCGAGAGCCATGAGCATGAACAACAAACACAGCCCTGCAACACCATAAATCAGCAAAAACGGGTCGCTCCACAGCGCTGAAATATGCAGCCCGGAGCTGAACTTGAACAACATGCAAGGCAACGCCACAAACAACACAAAACTGTTCAAAGGACGCACTGCATCGACATCGATCCAGCCCAATCGCACACCAGCGTACCCAGCAGCAATCAATGCAAAGAAAGGGACGGTGATTTCAAGAATGTGAAGCATGACGCATTATGATCGCGAGCTTCTGTGTATGAAGAGTCCATGAGTTCGAATTTGAATCCAGCCCAGTGGGAGGCTGTCCGTTATGCGTCAGGGCCATGCCTGGTATTGGCAGGGGCGGGCTCGGGCAAAACTCGGGTGATCACGCAAAAAATTGCACACCTCATTCAATCGGGCATGGACGCCTCTCGCATCGCTGCAATTACCTTTACCAACAAAGCTGCCGCCGAAATGCGCGAGCGTGCTCGTCAATTGGTAGGCAAAACTGCTGGCGAAGTTCAAATTTGCACCTTCCACGCGTGGGGAG
The DNA here is from genome assembly GCA_041170945.1 of Pseudomonadota bacterium. Taxonomy (GTDB): domain Bacteria; phylum Pseudomonadota; class Gammaproteobacteria; order Burkholderiales; family Burkholderiaceae_C; genus RS62. The sequence continues at coordinate 439 of JBEDMU010000150.1, read as the reverse complement.
TGCGATTTTTGAGAGAGCACGGTGCTGCGGTCGGCCTCAAACCTCAGTTTTCAATTTTGGACAGTGACGACGTCTTGGGGTTGATCAAAGACTGTGCCGGGTCGACCGATTTACAGGGCGCCAAACGACTGCAATGGGGCATTAGCCTGCTCAAGAACCAGGGTCACACCGCACAGACTGCCATGGCTGCAGCCACCAACGAAGACGAAAGAGTGGCTGCTCTGGTGATGCAACGTTACGAAGAGAAGTTGTTGGCATTTCAAAGCCTGGATTTTGACGACCTGATTGGCTTGCCTCTGCGCATTTTGCGCGAGCATGGCGACGTTCGAACTGCAGTTCAACAAGGGCTTGGGCATGTGTTAGTGGATGAATACCAAGACACCAATGCCATTCAGTACGAGTTGCTTCAACTGATGGTTGGCGAGCGTGCACGTTTTAC
>JBEDMU010000149.1:0-55548 GCA_041170945.1 Pseudomonadota bacterium | reverse complement strand
TTGGCAATTTCCGCCTCAGTATCAGTGAGCTGCAAAGACAATCTTTCTCCTGCTTGAGCCCTGACCTTCTTCAATCGAATGGCTTGTCGATTCATTTCAAAATCGCCAGACAGCTGTTGCAAGCCTGGCCAACGCCCCGCATCTAAATAGCCAGGGACGGTCTGCCACCGAACATCGCGCAGTTCGCTGCGAATGCTGAATTCGCCAGCTTTTGGATCTTGGTCAAATGGAATGTCGTCCACATTGCCCCGAATTCGAATGCGGGTGTTGAGCCCCTGTCCGTCCAAAATCGCCGCCGATAGGTATTGAATGGTGTCTGGTCCCACCACACGCGGCATGTACCGACCTAACTTGGCCAAGGGCACACGAGCACTTCGCATCTCAAGATCCAACTCACCAGCGCCTTGGTCTTGTGCTTTCCAATTGCCATCCAATGTCCAATCGAAGTCACTGTTGCCAAAACGTGCCGAACGCGTACTCAGGCTCAAACGCCCTGCCTCACGCTTCCATGCCACATCAGCCTTGAGTTCGTTCAAAGGAAACTTGGGATCGTTCCACACGCCGGGCAACACCCAAACCCCACGCCCTGCTTGCAATTGAACAGCCCCTGAATCTTGATCGCCTTGAAACGACAGGTTCAAGCCTGTGACACCGGGACGCGCCACCACGTCGTCTGCCGCACCATTAGGCAAGGCACCTGCTGCCCAAGCCATATTGACCAAACGTCCATCCGTTGTCCATTCGGTGGGCCAGTGTTCGGTGTCTCCCTTCCATTCCAGCGCCAAAGACTCCACTTGACCCTGCAATTGCCACTCTTGGGCACGGCTTAACCACGCTTGCGATGGCAGAACTCCAGCCAGCCATTGGCGCCATGGCGCCACATCCAGTGCCTTGATTTCAAGGCGCTGACGAACTTGCTCAGGCGAACTTGCTTTTTGCTTGCGCCAAAGCAAACGTTCCACTGAAATCGCCGACTGCATGGGAGGCACCCAATGAAGTTGATCAACTTCAAGCAAGGTTTCTTTGGAGGTGTCTCGGACCTGCAAAATTCCACGCGATTCCAACGCCTGCACCAGCGGTTGCGAAGGCTCGACTTGCCAAGCCATGTCTTTCATGGCCCATTCGTGGCGGCTTCCCACCATGCGTCCCTCTTCTAAATCAATCCGCGCCAGCCACCGTCCCTGACCTGACAACGGCCGCAATGAGGGTAGTTTGCTGGAATCAACCCATTCCATCCACGATGAAACATCGACTTGCGGCATGTTCAGCACCGCCTCGCCGCTCCACTGCTTCCAGTCTCCTGGGTGCGCGCTCAACAACGGGGTCTGCACACTGAGCTGAAAAGTCCAAGGCTGTCCGGGTGAAACCGAAGGCACCCATGAAGACAGAAGTCGATGGTGCTTGGCCAAGTTGCTGAGCTCCATATTCAATTGGTCAAAGACCAAAGGAGCTGGCTGTGGGTGCCATGCATCTTGCCAAGTGACCCGCCCTTGACGCACCTGTACTTCAGACTGTGCAAACAGCCAATCCAAGGCTGCCGAGGGCTCGTCGCTGCGATCAGGCAACTCCATGCCCGCCACACGGATGACCCCTTGCGCATCGCGAGTCACCGATACATCGACGCCTTGCAACAAGATGCGGTCGAAATTCAGACTCAAAATAGAGCCTAAGCTGATGTCCGCTTCGACCTTGGGTAGGGTCAACAACACGTCGCCACTGTCTTTGAGTAGCTCCAATCGGTCGATTTCAATTTGCGCCACCCATAGGCTATTGCCCAACGAAACTGACCCCATGCGCAAACGAACACCCAAATTGTTGTAGGCCCATTGCTCTATTTGGGGTTGCCACCACGAGATTCGGGGCAAAATCACCCACTGAAGGGTCGCAAATGCCGCCCACCATAGCAGCAGCAGAGCTGTCGTCGTCCACATCAGGCGACGCAGCCAACGGCGAGCGGGTTGAGCAGTTTTTGACCAAATGTCCATGGGAAAGATTATGACCTCGAGCGCGCCCGTGTTGCCACCATCCATCAGGAATAGCAACATCGTTTTATGTGACCACTCCCGCTACATCCAGCGCGTGCGGCGCCGGTATGGTGAATTGTTGCCTTTGTTGCCCCCTGGCTTGCCAACTCGTACCGCTTTGCTCAGCACCCTTCAAGCATTGCAACAGCAACACGAACTCGGCGCGTCTTTGCGTATTCTTCGACATCTGACCCTCGAGCGGCTGGCCCAACTCGATTGCGAACAAGGGGCTCCATTGCTCGATATCACAGGGGCGGTTTCTGAATTGGCAGGGGTCACGCTTGATGCCGCCTGCCAATTGGCCCTCAGCGAACTCGAGGCCTTGCACGGAACCCCCCTCAAAGCCGATGGTCAGCGTGTGGCGTTTTGGATTTTGGGCATGGGCAAACTCGGCGCCCGAGAGCTCAACGTCTCTAGCGATATCGACTTGATTTATGTTTATGAAGAAGACGGCGAAACTGCTGGCAATGCCCAAGGCCGCATGGCACTCAGTCATGCCGAATTTTTTGCGCGAGTGGTCAAGCGCATTTACCAACTCATCGGCGATGTCACCGAACACGGCTTTGTCTTTCGAGTGGATTTGGCACTGCGCCCCAACGGCAACTCAGGGCCTGTGGCCATCTCCCTGGGCGCGCTAGAGGAATATTTTCTGGTGCAAGGACGAGAGTGGGAGCGCTTTGCATGGCTCAAAAGCCGGGTAGTTGCGCCCACGTGGTCACTGCCCGCCGCTGCCCAGTGGTTGCGCCCTGTGGTGTTGCCCTTTGTATTTCGCCGCTATCTCGATTACAACGTGTTTGAGTCGTTGCGTCGCTTGCACGTTCAAATTCGAGATCACGCCGCGTCTCGCTGTGCCGGCAGACCCGAGCGTGCCAACGATGTCAAGCTTTCGCGCGGTGGCATTCGTGAAATTGAGTTCACGGTGCAACTGCTGCAAGTGGTTCGAGGTGGACAATTTCCAGAGTTGCGCACCAAATCAACTCTGGAAGCCCTACAAAGGCTCAGCCAAGCAGGCCTAATGGCCCAAGACACCGCCGAAGCATTGACACAGGCCTATGTTTTTTTGCGCCAGGTTGAGCACCGCATCCAGTACCTCGATGATCAACAAACCCACACCCTTCCCACCCAAGATGCCGATCTTGAATGGATGGCCAACAGCATGGGGTTTGCCAATGTCAGCGACTTCATGCACGCCATGTGTGTTCACCGTGAAAAAGTGGCCAACGAATTTGACACCTTGCTGGGGGCTGAAGCGCCTTGCAAAGGCTGCCAGCCCACTCACGGCGAAACTGAAACACTGGAGCACGTGATTCAAGATCTGCCACCGGGAGAAGTTCGAGAGCGGGCCATGCAACTGATGGAATCTCCTCGTGTTGCGAGTTTGCGCGACGAGGCCCGTCAACGTCTGATCCGCTTGATGCAACGCATGGCTTCTTGGCTTGAAGAAGAGCGAGTCGACGAAGTAGCCGTTTTGCGCATGATCGACTGGATGGAACCCCTGTTGCGTCGCGAGAGTTACTTGGCCTTGCTGCAGGAGCGCCCCTCGGTTCATACCCGTCTACTCAAACTCATGGGAGCAGCCAAGTGGCCTGCTCGTTATCTGATGCGTCACCCCGGCGTGATTGATGAACTGGCCAGTGTTCAGTTGTTTGAAGAACGTTTTCAAGCTGATGTGTTTGTGCGTGAGCTCGAGGCACGCAAACGTGCCTTGAAGTCAACTGGGGAAGATGACGAAGAAAGCCTGATGAACTTGATTCGTCGCGCCCATCACACCGAGGTATTTCGCACGCTGGCGCGAGACATTGAGGGCGTGATCAGCGTCGAACAGGTGGCAGACGAGCTCAGCGCATTGGCCGACGCCATATTGGCAGTGAGCATTCGGTGGTGCTGGGAGCGATTGAAGCAAAAACTGCCCCACGAACCGCGCATTGCCATCATCGGTTACGGCAAACTCGGTGGCAAAGAACTGGGTTACGGCAGCGATCTAGACATTGTCTTTATTTATGACGACGACCACGAACTGGCGCAAGAAGCTTACACCGCCTTGGTGCGCAAACTCATCACCTGGTTGACCATCAAAACGTCTGAAGGTGATGTCTACGAAATCGACACCGCCCTGCGCCCCAATGGGGGTTCAGGCTTGTTGGTGACCCATATGCGTTCGTTTATCGACTACCAAACCCAGCGCGGCAGCAACACCGCATGGACATGGGAACACCAAGCCATTACCCGCGCCCGATGCGTGGTTGGCCCCGCCGATTTGTTTGAACAATTTGAATCCGTTCGCCACCAAGTGATGTCGGCACAGCGTGACCCGCACAGCCTGCAAACCGAAATATTGAGCATGCGTGAAAAAGTCAGGCAAGCGCACCCGGTGCGAGGTGAGTGGTTCGACGTGAAGCACTCGGCGGGCGGCATGGTGGATATTGAGTTTGTGGTGCAGTACTTGCTTTTGCTACACGCAGGACGACACCCCGAACTGCTGGCCAATGTGGGCAACATTGCGCTGCTGCAACGCGCCGAAACCTTAGGTCTGTTGCCGACCCCACTGGGCAGCGACGCGGCTAACGCTTATCGCGCCTTGCGACACCTACAACACCGAGCACGCCTAGACGAGGCCCATGGTCAAACCGACCTGGCCTTGATTGAACCTTGGCGGGATGCAGGTTTGCGTTTGTGGAAAGCCGTGATGCAAGCCTGATCAAACAGGAGGCTGAGTATTGGCAAATGAGGGGCGCGCCATCAAGCGAGCCATCAAGTCGGCCAAATTGGGATATTGCGTGCGCCAATCGATGTGGGCAAATCTAAAGTCCAAATATCCCAACGCTGTCCCCACCGCAATGTCAGCCAGCGTGAGGTGCGTTTCACAACACCACGGCTTGCTGCCCAAACCACGTGACATGGCCTCTAGTGAACGGTGCACCTTGCCCAGCTGTCGATCAATCCAGGCTTGACTGCGTTCATGGTCTTGACGCCCGGGCCAGGCTGCCTCTAGACGAGCCTGAGCGGCTGCTTCCATGACACCATCGGCCAATGCCTCCCAAGTTTTCACCTCAATGCGTGCACGACCGTTGGGTGGAATCAGCTTGCCCACAGGCGACAAGCCATCTAGGTATTCCACAATCACCCTCGAATCAAACACCGCTTCGCCGCCTTCCATGATGAGGCAGGGGACTTGTCCCAGTGGGTTGGCTGCGCGAACCTGGGGGTCGGCAGACCACACGTCATCGAGCTGCCATTCAAAGTCGAGTTTTTTCTCGGCCAAGACAATTCGCACTTTTCGTACAAAGGGGCTGGTGAAGCTGCCAATGAGTTTCATGGTGAATGATTTTGTGATGGGGAGAAATCATTGTAGCCAAGCCCCTGAGTCAACAAGCAGAGCCCCCCAAAACCGTTGGGATTTAAAATGTCGAATTCCATTATTTTCACGGCCGCATCCATGTCTGTCCCCAGCCCCCTTTGCTTATCGCCCCTTGACGGACGCTACGAATCGAAATTGGCTCTCTTGCGCCCCATCATGAGCGAACACGGCTACATGAAACGTCGCGTCCAAGTAGAGGTGACATGGTTGATTGCCCTGTGTTCACAAGGCTGGGCCCAGTCTCCCACTTTGGGCCCCGAGGCCCGTCAACATTTGTTGCAGTTGGTTGAGCGTTTTGACATCGACGATACCCACGCCATCAAGGCCATCGAAAAAACCACCAACCACGACGTCAAAGCGGTTGAATACTGGATCAAGCAATCGTTTGATCGACCCCAACTTAGCTCACAAGCTCAACAAGAACTGCAGGCAGCCAGCGAATGGGTGCACTTTGCTTGCACCAGCGAAGACATCAACAACACCAGCCATGCCCTGCAATTGCAAGCAGCCCGCGAAGAAGTGTTGCTGCCATTGATCGATCGTTTGATTGGCCATATGCAACAAATGGCCGAACAATACGCGGCCATTCCTATGCTCAGCCGTACACATGGACAAACCGCCAGTCCCACCACCGTGGGCAAAGAAGTGGCCAACGTGTTGGTGCGCATGCAACGTGCCCGTCAGCGCATTGCGTCGGTGGCTCTCATGGCCAAAATGAACGGAGCGGTTGGCAACTTCAATGCCCACATCAGCGCCTGGCCCGATGTCGATTGGGAAGCCTTTGCCAAACAAGTCATCGAGACCCCGGCTCCGCAAGGCTTGGGGCTGACATTTCAAGCCTACAGCATTCAAATTGAACACCATGACTACATGGCGGAGCTGTTTGATGCAGTGGCTCGACTCAACACCATCTTGATCGATTGGTCACGTGATGTGTGGGGCTACATCAGCTTGGGCTACTTCAAACAGCGCCTCAAAGAAGGTGAAATTGGTTCATCCACCATGCCTCACAAGGTCAACCCCATTGACTTTGAAAATGCCGAAGGCAATTTGGGGTTGGCCAATGCCTTGTTGCGTCATTTGAGTGAAAAGCTGCCCATCTCGCGCTGGCAGCGAGACCTCACCGACAGCACCGTGTTGCGCAACATGGGCGTGGCCTTGGGCTACGCTGCACTGGCTTATCAGTCACTGCTCACGGGCATGGGCAAATTGCAAATCAACGAAGCAGCGCTGGCTACCGATCTTGACGAAGCTTGGGAAGTGCTGGCTGAACCCATTCAAACCGTGATGCGCAAGCATCGAATCACGGGCGCTTATGAACAGCTCAAGGCAGTGACGCGAGGCAAGGCGGTCACACGCGAAGCCCTGCATGAACTCATTCGGGGTTTGCCAATTCCTGAAGCTGAAAAAGCCGAGTTGCTGGCCATGACTCCCGCGTCTTACATTGGCAAAGCCACTGAACTGGCCTTGCGTGCAGCTCAATCAGCCCACGGCACGTTCTGAGTATTTGTTGAAGCGCCAAGCCGTGCCTTGGCGTTGAATACGATTCCATACCGCGCGTTTAGCAACTGGACTCAGCTCGGCCCAATTTTTGACCTCATCAAAGCTGCGTCCGCAGCCTTTGCAAACCTCATCACCCTGACTGGTCGAACAAATCGCAATGCAAGGGGTGTCAGGGGTGGTTTCGTACCAATCCAACCAAGCCTGCATGGCCGTTGGACTTAACAAAGCGGCATCGACATGCTGCAGTCCCTCCCAAATCATTTGCCCATAGAGTTGTGCCAACTCAGACAGTGATTCGGGTAAGGGTTCAGCCAACTCAATGGCTTCAACACCCCGCCAGTAATTGATCGCCAACTCCAGGTCTGTGATCGAAATGGCAAACGAAGGGACGCTCAATGGGCTCATCGGTTGCCTGCCGTCGAATTGGAAATTTGTTCTTTCATCCAGCGCAAACGCGCCGAAATGGCCTGCGCATCTTCGACCGATGCACGCTCATTGCGACTGGCATCGAGTGCGGCTTGCAAACGGTCGCGCGCACCTGCCAAATCGTTCATGGCCCACTGTGCCTCAGCCAGCGCGCCCAAAGCGGCAATGGGTCGGCCCTGAGCTTGTCGGGCTTGCCCCAACAAGCGCCAAGCCAACACATCGTTGGGATGCTCACTGACCCACCATTGCAAACGCGAAGCAATATCTTGAGTCCAGCCCAAACGCAAGCCCAATGCGCTGGCTGCGAGCAAGGTAGAACGATCGGTTGCCTGCAATCCATGTTTGACCCATTGCTGTGATTCGGGTGCGTTCATGGTTGACGACGCCTGGGGCTGTTTGGCCCACATCTGCATCAGTGCCTGCTGAACCACGTTTTGCCCCAATACATCATTGCTCAGCAGGCCATGCGCACGCAGCAGCAAGTCTTCGGCAGACGCATATTCCTTCAACTCAATAGCTGCCAACGCCCCTCGATACAGCAACAAGGGTTGCACGGGTCCTTGCGCTTGTTGCCACCATGCTCGCCAATCGTCGGTACGCTCACTGGAGATGACTTGCGCACGTATTTGCACCCAAGGATGCAGGCGCTGAGCCTGCTTATGTTCGGGCGGCGCATCTATCTGACTCAGCGAATTGGCGCGCAAGCGGGCTTGGGTGATGCGGTCTGGAGTCAGCGGATGCGTGCGCAAATAACCAAAAGACCCATCGTCATTTAAACGACTGGCTTGTTGCAGCACCTCAAACATGTCTACAAAGCCACCTGCTGGCAACCCTGCCGTTTGGTATATCGCCAAGCCCACGCGGTCGGCCTCGACTTCCATGTCGCGCGTGAAATTAATGCCCGATTGAATGGCGGCGGCTTGCCCACCCACAATCGCCGCGTTGGCCAAATCGGGGCTGCTGCCTGCAGCAGCCACCCCCAGCAAAATGGCCCCCAACACCCATGGCGCATTACGGTTTTGTGCATCGATCATGCGTGCGATATGCCGCAGGGCCACATGACTAAGTTCGTGCGCCAATACGGCCGACACCGATTCCGCATTGGGCGTAGCCGATATCAAGCCGGTATGCACCCCCACCACGCCACCAGGCAAGGCAAAGGCGTTAATTTGTGAATCGCGAATGGGCAGCAAGCGCCACTCATACAGGTCACCCGTGCCATTGTTCAACCATCCCAACGCTGTTGCGGCACGTTGCAGTGGTAGCCATTGCAACAGCAGGTAGTCCGTCAACAATGGATCGTCAATGACGGCGCCCGATCGCCACAAAGCGCTCAAAGCGTCTTGGCCCCACTTGTTCTCTTGGGTCAGCGACACCGAGACCCCCTCGCCCAAGCTGGGAAGTCGCTGGCTTTGCGAATAAACAGGCGCAACCAAATGGACAAAAATCAATCCTGCCACTGATGATGCAAGACAAAACTTTTGCCATGAAATTGAGGACAATCGGGTGCGTGCCATGACCGCTATCATGCACGATTCGATTTATCCGCTCACGTCTATGGTGTAAAGATCATGTCTCAAGCTTCTGCACTGACCCATTTTGATGAACAAGGCAACGCCCACATGGTCGATGTAGGCAGCAAGGCCCACACCCATCGGGTGGCCAAAGCCAGTGGTTTGATCACCATGCAAGGCAGCACTGTGCGCACCATTGTGCAAGGCACCGCCAAAAAGGGCGATGTGCTGGGGGTGGCGCGGGTGGCTGCCATCATGGCCGCCAAAAAAACGCACGAGCTCATTCCGCTTTGTCACCCATTGGCGCTCACTCGGGTGGCCGTTGACTTTGAATGGAACCTGAACCCGCCCTGGGTTCGCTGCACCGCCATCACCGAAACCAATGGCCCCACCGGCGTAGAAATGGAAGCCCTCACCGCTGTTCAAGTGGGTTTGCTGACTATTTATGACATGTGCAAGGCCGCCGACCGCGGCATGGTCATGGGAGACGTGAAGCTGTTAGAGAAATCTGGTGGCAAATCTGGTGAATGGAAAGCGCAAGAGTAAGCGCCCGCTCACTCTTGCTTCCGCGGCAATTTCACCTCACTCCATCTTAAGCAGGCTCATACGTTTCGTTGATGCCTGTCGAGGACACATTGCACTGTCCGGGTGATGTCGAATCTCGCTTCAAAGTCCACATCGACTGCACCCCATCGCTGCGCACAGGCAGTTCGGCTCGCACCTCACAGCCTCCGGCATCGTCTGATCCAATCATGCCGATCAACACGGTTGGCGTGTTGTCAACCGTGGCCAAGGTCATGGTGGGATTGGGATCCAACGCGTGTGGCAACACAGGTGTCACCCCCACTTCCATCAAGCTGTCGCAGGCCGTGGCATCGCCCGCGTTCGAGGCCAAACAAGCACCTACCGCTGTTTGCAACGCAGAAATGGAGGCCACGTTTTTGGCCCAACGGGCACGCATGGCGTAATTTTGAAACTGTGGCACGGCAGCCGCTGCCAGCAGCGCCACAATGCCCATGACCACCATCAACTCGACCAAGGTAAAGCCGCCTTGTTTGTGGATAGACCGCAAGCGCAGAACCGATGTCATCCATTGAGAAAATTGCATGATGAGACTCCTTGTGTGTTGAACATGCCACGTCAGTTTGCGTGCGCTCATCGATGCACAGGGAGTCAACAAATCACAGTTTGAGTCTCTACCCGATTGGGTTTCAAGCAAGATGCGCGAATACGTGTTTATTGCACACCCATACCGCCATCAACCCACAAAAAAGGCACCCGAAGGTGCCTTTTCAAAACTCAAGCAAGCGCCAAATTACAGCAATGCTTTGAGCAATTTGCCCATTTCAGAAGGGTTGCGTGTGACCTTGAAACCACACTCTTCCATGATGGCCAATTTGGCATCTGCCGTGTCGGCACCGCCACTGATGAGCGCACCCGCGTGGCCCATGCGTTTTCCGGGAGGTGCGGTCACGCCAGCAATAAATCCCACGATGGGCTTTTTCATGTTGGCCTTGCACCACATGGCGGCTTCGGCTTCGTCGGGTCCGCCAATTTCACCAATCATGATCACGGCGTCGGTATCGGGATCGTCGTTGAATGCCTTCATCACATCGATGTGCTTGAGCCCGTTGATGGGGTCACCACCAATGCCCACGGCGCTGGACTGGCCCAAACCAATTTCAGTCAACTGTGCCACAGCTTCATAGGTGAGCGTGCCCGAACGAGACACCACACCGATGCGGCCTTTTTTGTGAATGTGGCCGGGCATGATGCCAATTTTGACTTCATCGGGAGTGATGAGACCAGGGCAGTTGGGGCCCAACAACAGGGTCTTCTTGCCACCCGCGGCTTCTTTGGCCTTCATTTTGTTGCGCACTTCGAGCATGTCTTTGACAGGAATACCTTCGGTGATGCAAATGGCCAAATCCAAGTCGGCTTCAACGGCTTCCCAAATGGCAGCGGCAGCACCAGCAGGAGGCACGTAAATCACAGAAACGGTGGCACCGGTTTGCTGGGCCGCTTCTTTGACGCTAGCGTAAATGGGGATGTTGAAAATGGACTCGCCCGCTTTTTTGGGGTTCACACCCGCCACAAAACAGTTTTTACCGTTTGCGTATTCTTGGCATTTTTCAGTGTGAAACTGACCGGTTTTGCCGGTAATGCCTTGGGTGATGATCTTGGTGTCTTTGTTGATATAGATAGACATATTGCGACTCGCTTTCTGGGCTTAGGCCTTGACGGCAGCAACCACCTTCTGGGCGGCTTCGGCCATGGTGTCTGCGCTGATGATGGGCAGGCCAGATTCGGCCAGCATCTTCTTGCCCAGTTCTTCGTTGGTACCCTTCATGCGAACCACCAAAGGCACGCTGAGGTTGACTGCTTTACAGGCTGTGATGACGCCGGTGGCGATGGTGTCACAACGCATGATGCCGCCAAAAATGTTGACCAAAATGGCCTTCACTTTGGGGTTTTTCAGCATGATCTTGAAGGCTTCGGTCACTTTCTCGGGGGTAGCACCGCCGCCCACGTCGAGGAAGTTGGCTGGTTCAGCACCAAACAACTTGATGGTGTCCATGGTGGCCATGGCCAAGCCGGCACCGTTGACCAAACAACCAATGTTGCCGTCGAGGCTGATGTACGCCAAGTCGAATTTGGAAGCTTCGATTTCGGCGGGATCTTCTTCATCGAGATCGCGCAAAGCCACGATTTCGGGATGGCGGAACAAGGCATTGGAGTCAAAGTTGAACTTGGAGTCCAAGGCAATGATGTTGCCCTTGCCATCGCGGTTCAAGGGGTTGATTTCCACCAATGATGCATCGGTGTCCATGTAGCACTTGTACAGTTTTTGGCACACGTCAATGAATTGAGCCACTGAATCAGCGGGCATGCCCACGCCTTTGGCCAATTCTTGGCCTTGTTCGGCCGTCATACCAACCAGCGGGTCAACAAACACCTTGACAATTTTTTCAGGCGTGTTGTGGGCCACTTCTTCAATGTCCATGCCACCTTCGCTAGAAGCAATGAAGGCCACTTTTTGTGAAGCACGGTCGGTCACCACCGAGAGGTAGTACTCTTTTTGAATGTCAGCGCCGTCTTCAATATACAAACGACGCACTTTTTGACCTTCGGGACCGGTTTGGTGCGTGATCAGTTGCATGCCCAAAATGTTGCCGGCTAAAGTTTTGACATCGTCAAGCGACTTGGCCACTTTAACGCCGCCACCCTTGCCACGCCCGCCAGCGTGAATTTGGGCCTTCACCACCCAAATGGGTCCGCCCAGTTTTTGGGCTGCTTCGACAGCTTCTTGCACATTGAATGCGGGGATGCCACGCGGAACGGGGATACCGAACTGGCGCAGGATCTCCTTGCCTTGGTACTCATGAATTTTCATTGCAGATCTCTTTTGGAGCTGGAGCCGAGAACAATCGACACCGGTGGGTGCTCAGCCTTTGGCTGGGGCTGACCCCTTGCGTATCCGGATGCCGCCTTGCGGCAACTTTATCATGCGGCAGTGCACAAACCTTGATCTAAACTGACTCAAGAGGCCTATACACTGCGCTTCATCAACTTTTTTTGTTTCTCAATACCCTGGGGGCTATGACCCAGGTGGAGGAGGCCACATGATCCGCATTTTCATCGATGGCGAAGCCGGTACCACGGGTTTGCAAATTCGCGACCGCTTATCGGCCTTTTCCAACGTGCAGTTGTTGTCTATAGACCCCGCTGAACGCAAAAACCCAACCGCCAAATTGACGTTGTTGGAACAAGCAGATGCCGTGGTGCTGTGCTTGCACGACGATGCCGCTCGCGAAACCGTGGCTTTGGTTGATCAGTTGCAAGCCGCCGGAAAAAGGGCTCCTCGCATGGTCGACGCCTCTACCGCTCATCGTGTGACTGAAGGTTGGGTCTATGGCTTTCCAGAACTGTGTGCAGGTCAGTCCGATGCCGTGGCCCAAGCCCACCGGGTGGCCAACCCGGGCTGCTATGCCACGGGTGCCATTGCCTTGATTCGTCCATTGATCGATGCAGGGCTGCTGCTGCCCAACACCCCTTTGAGTCTGCCCAGCGTGAGCGGCTATACCGGCGGGGGCCGTCCCATGATCGAAGCCTACGAAGCCGGCACGGCTCCAGCTTTTGAGCTGTACGCCTTGGGGCTACAACACAAGCACATCCCTGAAATCATGAAATGGACTGGTCTTGAGCGCCGCCCTTTGTTTGTTCCATCGGTGGGCAATTTCCCTCAGGGCATGTTGGTGCAGTTGCCTTTGCACCTGTCGTCATTGGGTACAGGAGCAACGGTTGAACGCCTGCACCAAGCCTATGCTGCACATTATCAGAATAGCGAGTTTGTAAGCGTTCACTTACGTAATGAGTCATTAAAACTAGATGCTACTCAGCTGGCTCAAACCAATCAACTCGATGTCTTTGTGTTTGGTGACAACGCCTTGGATCACGCCTTGTTGGTGGCTCGCTTGGACAACTTGGGCAAAGGTGCCAGCGGCGCAGCGGTTCAAAACTTGAGGTTGATGTTTGGGTTTTGAGCGCGTCGCATGACTTGCGATACCGCCTCGTGCCCAAACCCTCGGGCCACCAAAAACCTGACCTGTTTGGCGTGCTCCTGGGGGGTTTGGGGTGAATCGCCAAATTTTTTGCACCAAACCTGCCAAGCACGCTCAGACTCGCTGGACTCGAGCTGATTCAATTGCTGGCGAATCAGCTCCTCGCTCGCCCCCTTTTGGCGCAGTTCTTGTTGCAGTCGTGCTCGGCCTAGACGAGGGGCCTTGACACGAACCCAGCTTTCCACCGCTCTTTCTTCACTGAGCAAATCTTTGTCGACCAAGGTTTGCATCAGGGCTTGCAATTGCTCGGCGCTTTCGGCATGCGCAGCGAGCTTGCGCTCGAGCTCGCGTTGCGTATGCTCACGACGAGCCAGGTAGCGCAACGCTCGCCCCATCAAAGAGGGGGCCTGAGCCATGTCAGGCGTCTTCCGTTTCCATGACTCCGTCGTCTGCGCTGACCTGCCCGCTCATCAGCGCCACCCCAGCAGCCTCGCGAATTTTGTTTTCGATTTCGCGCGCAATTTCGGGGTTCTCACGCAAAAACTCTTTCGCGTTGTCTCGGCCTTGACCAATTTTTTCGCCACCATAGGCATACCAAGCCCCAGACTTTTCCACCATGTGGTGCAACACACCCAAATCGATAATTTCGCCTTCGCGGCTGATGCCGCTGCCGTACATGATGTCGAACTCGGCGGTCTTGAAGGGTGGCGCGACTTTGTTTTTCACCACTTTGACGCGCGTTTCACTGCCGGTCACTTCTTCGCCTTTCTTAATCGAGCCGATGCGGCGAATGTCGAGGCGAACCGACGAATAGAACTTGAGCGCATTGCCACCGGTTGTGGTTTCGGGGCTGCCAAACATGACGCCGATTTTCATGCGAATTTGGTTGATGAAAATAACGGTGCAGTTGGCTTTTTTGATGGTGGCGGTGAGCTTGCGCAGGGCCTGGCTCATCAAGCGGGCTTGCAACCCTGGCAATGAATCCCCCATGTCACCTTCGAGTTCGGCTTTGGGTGTCAGCGCAGCCACCGAGTCGATGACGATGAGGTCAATGGCGCCAGAACGCACCAAGCTGTCAACAACTTCAAGGGCTTGCTCGCCAGTATCGGGCTGAGAAATGAGCATGTCTTCTAAGCGCACCCCCAAGGCTTGGGCGTATTGCACGTCGAGGGCGTGTTCGGCGTCAACAAAAGCGCACACACCGCCCAATTTTTGCATTTCAGCCACCACTTGAAGGGTGAGCGTGGTTTTACCTGAAGATTCTGGGCCGTAAATTTCGATGATGCGCCCACGAGGCAAACCACCAACGCCCAAGGCCATGTCCAAGCTGAGCGACCCCGTAGAAACCGTTTGGATGTCTTCGATGACTTCGCCCGCGCCCAAGCGCATGATGGTGCCTTTGCCAAACTGTTTTTCAATTTGGGCGAGTGCTGCTTGCAGGGCTTTGGCTTTTTCGGTGTTGAGGGCTTTGGCTTCCATGTGTATCTCCTGTGAAGGGCACCCGGTACTGGATGCATGAACAGCACTTTAGCAGGGTATGAAATAAAAATCTGTGATTTTTTGGTCAATTTGCCTTACTATTTCGAAATGCCCATTGCCTCAGATTTGCACTCCCCTCTCATGACGCCTGCCCCCCATGCCAGAACGGCCAGCACCGAGTGGCGCGAACGACACATGGGTCGGCTATTGGGTCTGGCTCTGAGGCGTTTTGACGAACGCGTGCTCGAAATCATGGCGCACGACCCCCACGTGCCCTTGGCCTTGTCACACCTGGCGGCTCGCGAGCAAGTGAGTGCCGCTCACATCCACATCACACGCCATCTCGAGGTTCAAGGCAGCCGACTCACCGATTTGGCCGTCCACGCAGGCATCAGCAAGCAAGCCATGGGTGACCTGGTTCAGCAATGTGAAGCCTGGGGGCTCGTGGTGCGCCAACCAGACCCGCACGACCGCCGCGCGCGTTTGATCGTATTTACCGACAGTGGCCTGGCTTGGCTAGAAGCGTTTCGGCGCGCCGTCTCCCGCGCTGAAGAAGAAATGCGCGCTGAACTCGATGATGCCGTCACCACTGTGCTCACCTTGGGCCTCGAGGCTTACGGCAGTCAAGCACCCTGGATTCAGGCACAGCGCAAGCGTCAACGCACTTCCATGGTCTGAACCAGCGTAAACCCTTGATCTAAGTTCGCTCAACCCCCTGTTCGCTTGACTACAATGCAACATCTCACTCCCAGCCTTTGTTGGGGCGCATCCCACCGCCTACGGAGATAGCAATGCGCATTCTGATTGCCGAAGACGATCAAGTGCTGGCCGACGGCCTCATGAAAACCCTGCGCGCCAGTGGCGCCGCCGTTGACCACGTTGGCAGCGGAACCGAGGCTGACGCAGCCTTGCTGACCGGACACGAGTTTGATTTGCTCATTCTCGATTTGGGCTTACCCAAAATGCACGGACTCGATGTACTCAAACGCCTGCGTGCTCGTGGCTCGACATTGCCCGTTCTCATTCTCACAGCTGCTGACAGCGTAGAAGACCGCGTGAAGGGGCTCGACTTGGGCGCCGACGACTACATGCCCAAACCTTTTTCTTTGCAAGAGCTTGAGGCGCGCGTACGCGCTTTGAGTCGCCGCGGCATGGGCGCTGCCTCCAGCCTCATCAAACACGGCCCGCTGACCTACGATCAATCTGGACACGTGGCCTCGATCGACGGCAAGATGGTCGATTTGTCTGCACGCGAGTTGGGGTTGCTAGAAGTGCTGCTGCAACGCGCTGGTCGTTTGGTCAGCAAAGATCAGTTGGTAGAACGCTTGTGCGAATGGGGCGAAGAAGTCAGCAACAACGCCATCGAAGTCTATATTCACCGGCTGCGCAAAAAAATTGAAAAGGGCCCTATCCGCATCGCCACGGTCCGCGGTCTAGGCTATTGCCTTGAGAAGATCCCGAACTGATTTCGATTGGGAGCAGTCGAGCACCGGACGCGGCAATCTGGTCCTCGGGTTGTTCCGTCGTGAGCAGCGCAGCCTGTTTGGGGAAATCCTCGATTGGATGCTGACCCCTTTGCTGCTGTTGTGGCCCCTGTCACTCGCGCTGACATGGTGGGTGGCGCAAGGCATCGCGGCCAAGCCATTTGATCGCTTGTTGCAATACCAGCTCGAAGTGTTGGTGCAACAGGTGCAAGACGAGCCCAATCGTCTTGAGTTTGAACTCAATGACACCCTGCGTTTGCGTTTACGCAGTGACGACACCGACTTGCTGTACTTTCAAGTACAAGGAGTTTTGGGCCAAACTGCGGTAGGAGACCCCGATTTGCCGGCGCCCGCTCTGACCATCGGCACCCCATTGAGGCAAACCTTTTTTCGTGACGATGTGATGTATGGCGAGGACGTTCGAGTCGCTTACATGTGGCTTCCCGGTCGATCGTTTGATCAAGGTCCTGTGCTGATTCAAGTGGCCGAATCTCTGAACAAGCGTTCGATGTTGTCGACCGAAATCATCAAAGGGGTGATGGTGCCGCAGTTCATCATCCTGCCTCTTTCTGTGCTGATGGTATGGCTGGCTTTGTCACGCGGCATTCGCCCCCTTAACACGCTAGAGCGACGGATTCGCGAGCGCCGTCCCAACGATTTGAGCCCGCTGGATGAAGGTTTCATTCCGCAAGAAGTCGCCCCGTTGGTGTCGTCCATCAACCAATTGTTGATGCGACTTAAGTCCTCTCTCACCACCCAGCGTCGTTTCTTGGCTGATGCGGCACACCAACTCAAAACCCCTTTGGCAGGATTGCGCATGCAGGCCGACTTGGCTCAGCGTCAGGCCAACCCAGCAGAGCTGCAAGATGCCCTGCAAAAAATTTCTCAATCAACCGTTCGCGCCACCCGCACCGTGAATCAGCTGCTGGCTTTGGCGCGCGCCGAGTCCATGGGTCGATCCAGCATGCCCACTTCGTCCATCGACTTGGCACCCATCGTCATTGGCGTGGTGCAAGACTGTGTGCCCATGGCACTCGACAAAGAGCTTGACTTGGGTTTTGAAGGCCCCGAAAACGTGCCGCCTTCTTGTTTGATTGAAGGCAATCCCACGTTGTTGCAAGAAATGGTCCGCAACTTGGTTGACAACGCCATTCACTACACCCCTCCTCGCGGCGTCATCACCGCACGAATCTTGGTCGATCGCTTCAGTGGGGTATTGGTGCTACAAGTCGAAGACAGCGGGCCTGGCATTCCAGAAGGCGAACGCGCCTTGGTGATGCAGCCTTTTTATCGTGCTTTGGGCACCAATGTCGAGGGCTCTGGCTTGGGGTTGGCAATTGTGCAAGAAGTGGCTCAGCAACACGGTGCCGTGGTCGAACTCGAAGATACGCATCCCCAGCAACAACCGCCGGGTTTGCGCATCAACGTTCGCTTCATGCCTCGCTAGACGGGCTCTTGCGCGCAGGGGCTTTGCGCGCCACTGTTTTGCGAGCGGTTGTTTTGCGGGCAGCCGTTTTGGTAGCTGCAGAGCCACCTTTGGCGCCCTTGGGTGCCTTGGCTTCAAACTCAAACACCACTTTGCCTGCCTTGGCGTCCCACGACAAAAACGCCTTGAACGCACGCCGCGTGCGTGCCGACACAAACTTGTCTAACAAATCGGTTTTACCCGTGCTGAGCAACTTTTGCATTTGTTCCACCGAAACCGGTTGCTGCAAAATGATCTTGCCGCTTTTGAAACTGCACGAAGGCTTGGCTTGATCTGCAGTAGGCACTGCTCGTTCGCAAACATACTGGGTGCCTTGCTCCACCACACGCGAGCCACAACTGGGACACTTGCCCACTTCTGTTGCTTCAGACAAATCCACTGCCTCGCCATCGGCCGCAGCCTTGGCATCGTCACCAAAATCAAATTCGAGTTTCCACTGCTGATCTTCTGCCGAATGCACCAAAGCCATCTCTGCCGTGAATGGCCAGCCGGCCTTCGAACGAAATCCTTCCAAAGGACCGATGCGACGATTCTTCAAAAACGCTTCAGCTTCGGCCACTTCAAATGTTCGTCCTGCTGGCGATTTGGTAAACGAAAAGCCGCATCCTTCGCTGGCACCAGACGCTCCAGTACACGCGTATCGGCGGTAGTTTTCTTTCACCACGCCTCCACACTGAGGACAAGGCGTGTGCAGCGTCGCATAGTCGCCCGGAATGGTGTCACGATCATATTCTTTGGCTTTGCGCACCAAGTGCTCAGTCATGGACGCAATTTCACGCATGAAAGCCTCGCGTGACAACTCACCACGCTCCATTTGCGCCAACTTGAATTCCCACTCCCCTGTGAGCTCTGGGCGCGACAGTTCATCCACCCCCAACCCTCGCAACAAAGTCATCAATTGAAATGCTTTGGCGGTTGGAATCAGCTCGCGTCCTTCGCGGAACATGTATTTTTCAGCCAACAAGCCTTCAATGATGGCCGCGCGCGTGGCCGGCGTACCCAGGCCCTTGTTGACCATGGCCGCACGCAACTCTTCATCTTCAATGACCTTGCCAGCGCCATCCATGGCGCTCAGCAGGGTGGCTTCACTGTAACGTGCAGGCGGACGGGTTTGAGCCGTCACCACCTCGGCATCGGTCGCCAGGGGCTGCTCATTGGGTTGCACCACTGGCAAGCGATCGCTTGATTCTTCTTCATCGGCTTCTTTGCCAAAAATAGCCAGCCAACCTTCTTTCACCAAAATCTTGCCATCGGTGCGAAACGCATGCGGCCCAACTTGACTCACGCGCTCGGTCACAAGGTACTCAGCGGGCGGGAAAAACACCGCCATGAAACGACGCGTGACCAAATCGTAAATTTTTTGTTCGGCTTCGCTCAGGCCTTGGGGTGCTTGCAAAGTGGGAATAATCGCAAAGTGATCACTGATCTTGCTGTTATCAAATACCTTGGGTAACTTGCGCACCCAACCCTCGCTCAACGCCTGTTGCGCAAACTGACCTAGGTGCTTCAGCGACGAATCGGCCAACATCTCAAATGTTTGTTTGACAGTCGGCAAATAGTCTTCGGGCAACGCACGAGCGTCGGTACGCGGATAGGTCAACGCTTTGTGTCGTTCGTACAAACTTTGCGCGATTTGCAAGGTGGTTTTGGCCGAAAACCCAAACCGACCGTTGGCTTCTTTTTGTAACGATGTCAAATCAAACAAAGCGGGACTGGCTTTGGTACTGGACTTGGACGTTTCGGTGACGACAGCTGGCTTTCCAGCCACGGCCTGTGCAATGGCTTGCGCCTGGGCCTCATTCCACAAGCGATGGTCTTTGGCATGCTCATCGGCATCATCGCCCGTGGGCTTGCGCCACTGCGGATCAAACCAACGACCCGAGTAAGCGCCTGCTTGAGCAGCAAACTCTGCATGCACCTCGTAATACGTACGAGGGACAAAACGGCGTATAGCCTCTTCTCGCTCCACCACAATACTCAAAGTAGGGGTTTGAACCCGACCCACGGTGGTCAAAAAGAAGCCGCCGTCGCGCGAATTAAAAGCGGTCATGGCTCGCGTGCCATTGATGCCCACCAGCCAATCGGCCTCTGAACGACAGCGCGCCGCATCGGCCAAAGGCAGCATATCTGCATCGCTGCGCAATTGTTCAAATCCGTCGCGAATGGCTTGCGGGGTCATCGACTGCAACCACAAACGCTGAATGGGTTTGTCCAGAGGTTTTTTGCCCCCCGCGTATTGCATGATCAATCGAAAAATCAACTCGCCCTCACGCCCCGCGTCACATGCATTGATCAGACGCCCAACATCTTTGCGCTTGGCCAGTTTCACCACGGCGTTCAAACGGCTTTTGGTTTTGTCGATCGGCTTGAGGTCAAAATGCGGCGGCAATACCGGCAGGTGTGCAAAGGTCCACTTGCCTCGCTTCACATCGTAGGCTTCGGGCGCAGCAATCTCTACCAAATGGCCCACGGCAGAGGAAATGACCCATTCATCGTTTTCGTAATGGTCATCGTGTTTGTCAAATTTGCCCGCCACTGGCGTAAGCGCTTTGACAATATCTTGAGCAACCGAGGGCTTCTCGGCAATCACCAACGTTTTCATTTCATACAATCCATTTCTCGCGTGCGCGTACGTGCGCACGTGTGTGCGTACGCGCACACACATTCAACCTTAACAAATTTTTCGAAGTCCAACGCATGTCCCTGTCAAGTTCTTCACGAACATTGGTCGACCCTTCTGAAGAGCATGCCCTCATCGAGGCTCGTGATTCACGCGTTCATGGGCGGGGGGTGTTTGCCCGCCTGGCCATACCCAGCAACACATCCATCATCGAATACACGGGTCAACGCATCACGTGGAAAGAAGCCGTTCGACGCCACCCTCACGATCCCACTCAACCACACCACACGTTTTACTTTCATCTTGAAAGCGGTCGAGTGATCGACGCCAAGATCAACGGCAACATCGCTCGTTGGATCAATCACAGTTGTGAACCCAATTGCGAGGCACGCGAAGAAAAAGGCCGCGTTTACATTTATGCCCTGCGTGCGCTGCATGCGGGTGAAGAGTTGTTTTACGACTACGGACTCGAAATCGACGCGCGCTACACCGCCAAACTCAAGCGTGAGTATGCCTGCTATTGTGGTCATGCCACTTGTCGTGGCACCATGTTGGCTCCGAAGTCTCGTTCTAAACCAACATAACGTCGCCTGCCACACTCATTGGTCGTTATATGCTGCCCCACTCTGCCTTCACGCAAACGTTCAATCAAGCGGCAGAGCGTCTGTGGCAGCAACTCCATCCGGACCTTGAGGACCTGAGCGTTGAGGTCTTGCATCAAGTCGACTCCACCAACGATGAATTGATGCGACGTGTGCGCTCAGAGCAGCCCTTACAGCCCACATTGCTGACCACGCTCGAACAAACCAACGGTCGTGGCAGACGCGGGCGTCAGTGGGTGGCTAACCCAGCACACACCCTTTGTTTTTCGCTGTTGCGTCCCTGGCCTTTGCATGTATCGCTCGAAGGGTTGTCGGTGAGTGTGGGATTGGCCTTGGCAGAAGCCATGCACCCTCAAGTTCGCATCAAGTGGCCCAATGACTGGTGGTGGCAAGGTCGCAAACTCGGCGGCATGCTCATTGAGAGCGCCAAGGGGCCATGGGGTCAAGCTTTGGTGGTGGGTGTAGGCGTTAACTTGCATGCGCCCGCCCTCATGCCGGGACACGCGGGGGTAGAGCCCGCAGGACTGTGCGAGATCGATGCGCAATTGAGCATCGACCCAGGTCATTGGTGGCAACAATTGAGCCTGGCCTTGCATCACGAACTAGAACGATTCATTCAGCGCGGCTTAGAGCCTCGACTGTCGGCCTTGGGGTCGCGTGACGCCCTGCTCAACCAGCCAGTCACGCTCTCGAATGGTCTGCAAGGCATTGCGCGTGGCGTCAACGCACAGGGGGGGCTGTTGATCGAAACACCGCTGGGTGTCGAAACGGTGATCAGCCACGAGGTGAGCTTGCGTCTGGCGTAAAAAAAGGCGCCCGAAGGCGCCTTGTCAGTTCGAAGAACGCAGCAATCAGCGTGCGACCACACGAACCATTTCAAGACACTTGTTGGAGTAACCCCACTCGTTGTCGTACCAAGAAACGATTTTGACAAAGGTTTTGTCCAACGCAATGCCGGCTTCTGCATCAAACACGCTGGTGCAGGGCTCGCCACGGAAATCGGTCGCAACCACTTTGTCTTCGGTGTAGCCCAACACGCCTTTCATGGCGCCTTGGCTTTGGGCCTTCATTTCAGCGCAAATTTCTTCATACGTGGCTTCTTTGACCAACTCAACGGTCAAGTCAACGACTGACACGTCGCTGGTGGGCACGCGGAACGACATGCCGGTGAGCTTTTTGTTAAGTTCAGGAATCACCACGCCCACCGCTTTGGCAGCGCCTGTAGAACTGGGGATGATGTTTTCCAAAATGCCACGACCACCGCGCCAATCTTTGTTGGAAGGACCGTCAACGGTTTTTTGCGTGGCAGTGGCTGCGTGCACCGTGGTCATCAGGCCACGCTTGATGCCCCACTTGTCGTTCAGCACCTTGGCCACAGGCGCCAAACAGTTGGTGGTGCATGAAGCGTTAGAGACGATGGTTTGGCCAGCGTAGGTTTTGTCGTTGACGCCATAAACGAACATGGGGGTGTCGTCTTTAGAGGGGGCCGACATGATGACCTTTTTGGCACCTGCATCGATGTGCTTCTGTGCGCCTTCTTTGGTCAAGAAAATGCCGGTCGATTCGATGACCACGTCAGCGCCAACTTCACCCCACTTGAGTTCAGAAGGGTCTTTGACGGCGGTCAGACGGATTTTTTTACCGTTGACCACGAGCTGGCTGCCATCGACTGACACTTCGCCCTTGAAGCGACCATGCACGCTGTCGTACTTGAGCATGTATGCCAAGTAATCGGGCTCGAGCAAGTCATTGATGGCAACAATTTCAATGTCTTTAGAGAAGTTTTGCACTGCAGCGCGAAACACCATGCGGCCGATGCGGCCAAAACCGTTGATCCCTACCTTGATGGTCATGTTGTGACTCCTGAATAATAAAAAATCAAAAATGTGTTCTGAATTGAAGCAGGCGATCAGCCGCGCAAGGCCACCATCACGGTGTCTGCCACGTTGTCAGCGGTGAAGCCAAAGTGCTTGAACAGCACGCCAGCTGGAGCCGATTCACCATAGGTATCAATACCCACCACAGCAGCGCAGCCATACTTCCACCATCCGCCAGTGGAGCCCATTTCAACGGCTACACGAGGCAAACCTTTGGGCAACACAGACAACTGATAAGCACGGTCTTGGCGATCGAAGGCGCTGGTACAGGGCATTGACACCACTCGAACCGCAACCCCTCGTTCAGCCAACTTTTGTTGAGCCTGCAAAGCCAAAGACACTTCAGAGCCGGTGGCGATGATGACTGCTTGAGCCTTTTTCTTCAAACCCACTTCGCTGGGTTCGGCCAACACATAAGCGCCTTTGCTGATATCAGACATATCTGACTTGGGCAAATAGGGCAGGTTTTGACGCGACAAAGCCAACACCGAGGGACGGTCTTTGGACTGCAAAGCGCTGGCCCAAGCCACCAGTGTTTCGCTGGTATCGGCAGGACGCCATACGTCCACATTGGGAATCAAACGCAAACTCGCCACGTGTTCGATCGACTGGTGCGTGGGGCCATCTTCCCCCAAACCAATCGAGTCGTGGGTAAACACGTGCACCACCCGCTGCTTCATGAGTGCGGCCATGCGCACCGCATTGCGGCTGTAGTCGCTAAACGTGAGGAACGTGCCGCCGTAAGGAATGTAACCGCCATGCAAGGCCACGCCGTTCATGATGGCCGCCATGCCAAACTCGCGCACCCCGTAGTTGAGGTGACGACCGGGTTTGCCGTTGTCTCCCAACTTGACAGAGCCGTCGGCATTGAACCGCACCGCAGGGGTATGCGACGTGTTGGTGAGGTTAGAACCTGTCAGGTCGGCAGAACCTCCCAACAGTTCAGGAACGGCCGCTGTGAGCGCTTCCAAGGCCAACTGTGACGCTTTGCGAGAAGCAACCGTTTCGGCTTTTTGGTGAGCTGCCACCAACGCATCCAACATGGTTTGTTGGAAGTTCTTAGGCAAATCACCTGCCATGCGTCGCTTGAATTCGGCTGCCAGATCAGGATGAGCCTTGGCATAAGCATCGAAACGCTGCTGCCATTCGGCTTGTTGCTTTTGACCTTTGGCCTTTGCATCCCATGCCGCATATACGTCTTGGGGAATTTCAAAGGGGCCATGTTCCCAACCCAATGCGGCACGGGTGAGGGCGATTTCTTCGTTGCCCAGCGGTTCGCCGTGCGCTTTGGCGGTATTGGCGCGGTTGGGCGAGCCTTTGCCGATGGATGTTTTGCACACGATCAGTGTGGGCTTGTCGCTGCTGGCCTTGGCCTTGGCAATGGCCTGATCAATGGCGTCAGCGTTGTGGCCGTCGATGGGACCCACCACATTCCAGCCATAGGCCTTGAAGCGGGCAGGGGTGTCATCGACAAACCAGGGAGTGACTTGGCCGTCGATGGAAATACCGTTGTCGTCGTAAAGGGCAATCAGCTTGTTGAGCTTCCAGGCACCTGCCAACGCGCAAGCTTCGTGGCTGATGCCTTCCATCATGCAACCATCACCCAAGAACACATAAGTGTGGTGGTTGACCACCGCGTGTCCGGGGCGGTTGAATTCGGCAGCCATGAGTTTTTCGGCCAATGCAAAACCCACGGCGTTGGTCACGCCCTGACCCAAAGGACCGGTGGTGGTTTCTACACCTGGTGTCATGCCCACTTCGGGGTGACCGGGTGTTTTGCTGTGCATTTGACGAAATGCCTTGAGTTCACTCATGGGCAGGTCGTAGCCGGTGAGGTGCAACAACGCGTAAATCAACATCGACGCGTGGCCGTTAGACAACACAAAACGGTCACGATCGGCCCATTGGGGCTGAGTGGGGTTGTGGCGCAAGTGGCGGCCCCACAGTGCAACGGCCATATCAGCCATGCCCATGGGGGCGCCGGGGTGTCCGGAGTTGGCCTGTTGCACAGCATCCATGGCCAAGGCCCGGATGGCGTTGGCCATGCGTTTGCTATCGATCATCTTGAATCCTCCCTGAATTTTTTGAGTGTCAAAACCTTTGGGGTCTCGATTCGGACCCCTTACACCCCCATTCTAACGATTAGGGGGCATTTTGGACGCTGGGAATCTGCAAGAATTCATGCATGAACACCGTGGCCATGATTCTGGCGGCAGGCAGAGGCGAGCGCATGCGTCCTTTGACCGATCACCACCCCAAACCCCTGCTTCCTTTGGGCGGCATCCCCCTCATGGAATGGACCTTGCGCCACATCGTGCGAGATGGGGTGACCCAGGTGGTCATCAATACCGCTTGGCTAGGCGAGCAAATTCCTCAATTTTGGGGCTCCCAATACAC
Organism: Pseudomonadota bacterium; assembly: GCA_041170945.1. Classification (GTDB taxonomy): domain Bacteria; phylum Pseudomonadota; class Gammaproteobacteria; order Burkholderiales; family Burkholderiaceae_C; genus RS62. Next base: position 30,216 of record JBEDMU010000149.1, on the reverse strand, counting down.
GACTCCCACAGGGCAACAGGCCCACATCCGCTATTCGCGTGAAGACCTGGACTTTGGCAAAGCCCTCGAAACGGCTGGCGGTATCAGCCGTGCGCTGCCCTTGCTCAGTCCAGTGTTTTGGGTGGCTGCCGGTGACGTGTACGTGCCTGATTTTGTATTTTCCGCCTCTGCGGTTGAAGAATTTGAACGCAGCAACGCGTTGGCGCACTTGTGGCTGGTTCCCAATCCCGAGCACAACCCCAAGGGTGATTTTGGCTGGGTGAACGACACCCATTTGCACCATGAGCTACCAGCAGACACCCCCCGGTTGACGTACTCCACCATTGGTTTATACCGACGCGAGCTGTTTACTTCCCCATGGCTCGATGTGCCCGAGGGCAATCCCGAAGGGTTGGCCATTGCGTTAGCCCCCTTGCTGAAAAAGGCCATGCAAGCCGGTCGGGTCACCGGTTCGCTGTATCGCGGTCGCTGGATGGATATCGGAACCCCTGAGCGCTTGGCAGCGGCCAACGGCGTACACTGCATCTCATGACACCCGTTCATGTTTATGCACAACGACGCGCCCGCTTGGCCGCAAGCTTGGGCCCGAATGCATTGGCCATCATTCCCACCGCGCCCACCCATTTGCGCAATCGTGACAGCGAATATCCGTATCGAGGCGACAGCTACTTCTTGTACCTCACCGGCTTTGATGAACCCAATGCCTACTTGCTCATCGATGCACAAGGTCACACCACCTTGTTTTGTCAACCGCGCGATGAAAGCCGGGAAATTTGGGACGGCATCCGCTTAGGTCCAGAGCGAGCACCTCAAGCTTTGGGCATTGATGCCGCATTTTCAATCGAACAACTCGACGAACAACTGCCACTTTTGCTGGCAAACCAACAAACCGTTTGCTGGCCCTTTGCCACCCATGAAGGCTTGGGTCAGCGTATCGAAAAGTGGCTGGGCGTTGTCAGGCAAAAAGTTCGCCTAGGGGTTCGTTGCCCCGACCAACAGCGCGACTTGTGTGCTTTGTTAGATGACATGCGCTTGATCAAAGACGACCACGAGCTCGACATCATGCGCCAAGCGGCTCGCATCAGCGCTCAGGCACACCTGCGTGTCATGCGCACCTGCGCTGAAACCTTGAACCAAGGTTTGGCCTGTCACGAGTACTTGCTTGAAGCCGAGTTGCTGCATGAGTTCAGACGCCACGGCTCCAGCGGACCTGCTTACGGCAACATCGTCGCCGCAGGTGCCAATGCCTGCATCTTGCATTACCGCGCAGATCAAACGGTCATTCGCTCGGGAGACTTGGTGCTCGTCGACGCAGGTTGTGAACTTCAAGGGTACGCTTCTGACATCACCCGCACATTCCCGGCCAACGGTCGCTTTACCGATGCACAACGCGCTGTTTATGACGTGGTTTGCGCGGCACAAGAAGCTTCGGTGCAAGCCACCCGCGCGGGCGCACGTTTCAACGACCCTCACGATGCGGCCGTCAAGGTTTTGGCGCAAGGTCTGCTCGATTTGGGTTTGTTAAATACAAATGCACACGGTCACGTTGAAGACGTCATTGCCAACAAGCACTACTCGCGTTTTTACATGCATCGGACCAGCCATTGGCTGGGCCTTGATGTGCACGATTGTGGCTCTTACACCGAAGCAGGACAAGAACCTCCCCACAACAGCCGCATTCTTCAATCTGGCATGGTGCTCACCCTAGAGCCCGGCCTGTACATACGCCCTGCTGCTGACATCCCCGAACCATTCTGGAATATGGGCATCCGCATTGAAGACGATGCGGTGGTGCAGCCTCAGGGCTGCGAACTGATCACCCGCGACGTTCCAGTGAACGCTCGCGAAATTGAAGCCTGGATGGCCAACGCATAATCTTTTTCATCATGTCCAAAAGCCAAGATCCCAACACCAAAAAAGCCATTCTTCGCCAAGCGGCCCTTGAGTACCACGAGTTTCCAAGCCCCGGCAAGATTGCCATTGCACCAACCAAGCAGCTGACCAATCAGCGCGATTTGGCACTGGCCTACTCCCCTGGTGTGGCAGCCCCTTGCGAAGAAATCGTGGCCGATCCTGTCAATGCTTACCGCTATACCGCCCGTGGCAATTTAGTCGCCGTGATCACCAACGGGACCGCTGTGCTGGGATTGGGTGATATTGGTCCGCTGGCCGCCAAGCCGGTGATGGAAGGCAAAGGCGTTTTGTTCAAAAAATTTGCTGGCATCGACGTCTTTGACATTGAGGTCAAAGAAAAAGACCCCGATCGACTCATCGAGATCATTGCAGCGCTTGAACCCACATTTGGCGGCATCAACCTCGAAGACATCAAGGCGCCCGATTGTTTTTACATCGAGCGCAAGCTGCGCGAGCGCATGCAAATTCCCGTGTTTCATGACGATCAGCACGGAACCGCCATTGTGGTGGGAGCCGCACTGCTCAACGGATTGAAGGTCATCGGCAAAGACATTCGACAGATCAAGTTGGTCACGTCTGGTGCTGGCGCCGCCGCCTTGGCTTGTTTGAATTTGTTGGTCAAGCTGGGGTTGCCGCGTGAAAACATTTGGGCCACCGATCTTGCTGGCTTGGTGTACGAAGGCCGTACCGAACTCATGGACCCCGACAAGGCGGTGTTCGCACAACCCACTTCGCAACGCACCCTGGCTCAAGCCATTGAGGGCGCCGATGTTTTCTTGGGCTTGTCCGCAGCTGGGGTGCTCAAGCCCGACATGGTGGCCAAAATGGCGCCTCATCCATTGATCTTCGCGCTGGCCAACCCCACGCCTGAAATCTTGCCCGAAGAGGTCAAGGCGGTGCGCAGCGACGCCATCATGGCGACCGGTCGCACCGACTACCCCAACCAAGTCAACAACGTGTTGTGCTTCCCTTACATATTCAGAGGAGCACTCGATGCTGGCGCGTCCACCATCACCGACCAAATGGAAATTGCTGCTGTGCATGCCATTGCAGATTTGGCGCAGGCCGAACAAAACGAAGTCGTGGCCGCCGCTTATGCGGGTGAAAAACTGGCGTTTGGCCCCGAATACTTGATTCCCAAACCGTTTGATCCGCGCTTGATGATCAAGATTGCACCAGCTGTGGCCCAAGCCGCGGCTGACAGTGGCGTGGCATTACGCCCCATCACCGACATGGAAAGCTACGTTGAAAAGCTGCGCAGTTTTGTCTTTGCGGCAGGCAACGTGATGAAACCTGTTTATGCAGCTGCACGCCATGCTTCTCGCAAACGAGTGGCCTACGCCGAGGGCGAAGACGAACGTGTGTTGCGAGCCGCTCAAGTGGTTGTGGACGAAAACTTGGCACGTCCGACGCTCATTGGTCGCCCCCACATCATTGCTGAGCGCATTCAACGATTTGGTTTGCGGCTACAAGAGGGCGCTGACTACGACATCGTCAACGTTGAACAAGACGATCGCTACAAAGATTTTTGGCAAAGCTACCACCAGCGCACAGCCCGTCGTGGGGTCACGGCACAATTGGCCAAAATCGAAATGCGCCGCCGTTTGACCCTGATTGGCTCCATGCTGCTGGAGCATGGTCATGTGGACGGCATGATTTGTGGCACATGGGGAACCACCGCCAACCATCTCAGCTACATCGATCCCGTGATTGGCAAAGAAAATGGTGCGACGGTCTACGCCTGTATGAATGGACTGATTCTGCCCGGCCGTCAGGTGTTTTTGGTGGACACCCATGTCAACTACGACCCCAGCGCCGAACAGTTGTGCGAAATCACCTTGGCCGCCGCTCAAGAAATGAAGCGTTTTGGCATTGAACCCAAAGTCGCGTTGTTGTCACACTCCAACTTTGGATCATCTGACCAACCCAGCGCCATCAAAATGCGCGATACCTTGGCATTGTTGCGCGATCGCGCCCCATGGCTAGAGGTCGACGGTGAAATGCATGGTGACGTGGCCCTCGACCCCGATGCCCGTGCTGCCCTCATGCCCGACAGCTGGCTGTCTGGTGAAGCCAATTTGTTGGTCCTTCCCAACATCGATGCGGCCAACATTGCCTACAACTTGCTCAAAACAGCAGCAGGTGGCGGCATTGCTTTGGGACCGGTGTTGCTGGGCGCACGCAAACCCGTTCACATTTTGACGGCCAGTGCCACGGTGCGCCGTATTGTCAACATGACCGCCTTAACCGTGGCCGATGCGAACGCCTCTGCATGATTTTGTATTATAAAAAATATAATTAAATCAATACGATAGATTGACTTTAACACCCCTATAGCCGGGTCGAGATCATTTGTCAAGGCTTGCAATTTTGGCGCGGGTGTAGCACACTCGCGGCCTTGAAATTGTCATAAATCGTTCTTTTTTGTCATTATGGTTATGGATTCGCCCTTGCGCACACTTCGCAACAACTTGGTTCAATCAATTCGCGCGTTCACCGTGCCGTCTTTGCAATCGGCTGCGCTTGAGCTTGGACATCACTTTTTGTATGCCAACTTGGGTGCTGCTCAAGGCAAGCAAGACATCCTCGATTTGCTTACCGAGCAATATCGCCTGCCTGCTCATGCCAACAAAAGTCTCGACACCCTGTACGACTGCATGACCGACTTGGTTCACAAATCTGGCCCTCAAACAGGTTTTGTGGTGGTGGTTGAGCACATTCCCACCAACAGCAAATTCGACAAAGAATCTCGCGAACAACTGATCGATATCTTCCGCGACACCGCCGATTATTGGTCTGATCGCAAAGTTCCCTTCCGTTGCTTCTATTCGTTTGCTGTCGCTCGCGCCTCTGCAGGTCAGGCTGTCACCATTGAAGCGGGTGAAGAGCCCATGCCTACCGACAAGATCGTGGACGTATCGCCCATGGCTTTGCGCATGAGCAGCCCCTTCAACGCTGGTTATTGGTTGGCGGCTTCCACTTCCACCACTGCTTGAGCCAAATCGGTGTATTCGGCGATGCCGATTTCCTCGGCTCGCCGCCGCATATCAAACCCCTGGGCCTGAACCCCTTTGGCGGCCAACCAAGGTTCTAGGGTATTGCGCAAGACCTTGCGCCGCTGACCAAACGCCGCTTGAACCAGCGACGACAACACCGGGGCCAGTTTCAATTGCTCGGCGCTCATCTGGCGCGGCACCATGCGCACAACGGCACTGTCAACTTTGGGTGGCGGATGAAACGCCTCGGGCGGCACGTCCATCATCCAATCCATTTCATATCGCCATTGCAACATCACAGATAAACGACCATAAGCCGATGTGCTGGGTTTGGCCACCATGCGCTCGACCACTTCTTTTTGAAGCATGAAGTGCTGGTCGTACACCTGATGCGCAAACGGCATCAGGTGAAACAAAATGGGGCTGGAGATGTTATACGGCAAGTTGCCCACCACTCGACAACGAGCACCTTCATGCGCTCGCTGCGCCCAATCAGAGATATCCACCTTCAACACGTCTTGCGCAATCACTTCTACTTGAGGGTGTTGTTGCCAACGCGCAATCAAATCTCGATCTACCTCTATCACCGTCAGCTTCTGCACCCGCTGCAACAAGGGCAGGGTCATGGCGCCCAAGCCTGGTCCCACTTCTAACACGTGATCGTGTTGGTCTATTTGCATCAAGTCGAGCATCTGCTCGACCAACGCGGCGTCACGCAAAAAATGTTGCCCAAAACGCTTGCGCAATACATGTCCCGACTGCACAGCCGGACGGACGGGTCTCAAGGCATCGACTCCAATATGTCGACAAAGGCACTTGAGCGCACATCGCGCGCCCAAATGGCCAGGGCTTCTTCTGCCTTTTGCTCACGCAACTGAGCACGGGCCCAAGAACGCAAGCCCGCCTCGTCTAGCGGTTGCTGTTGCCGATCGAGCACCTCAATCAGGTGAACACCAAAGCGCGAGACCACGGGAGCCGACACTTGGCCTGGCGGCAAGCCATTCATCACCGATTCAAATTCAGGAACAAACTGTCCTGCAGTGGCCCAGCCCAAATCACCGCCCACTGCAGCCGACCCATCTTGACTGACTTGCTTGGCTGCATCCACAAACGACACTTTGCCGCTCACAATTTCTTCGCGCAAGGCTTGCAATCGGGACACCTTGGCATTGGGGTTTTCACCTTCACCCAAACGCAACAAAATATGTCTAGACCGGGTTTTCGGAACGTTGATCAAAGGAAGTGGGCTCTTGCGCTCGACCAATTGCAGCACATGAAAACCGGCTGCACTTTGCACCACCGGCGCAACCGCCCCTGTAGGCAGACCTTGCACCGCCTGCACAAACACATCAGGATATCGACCCGCTTCTCGCAACCCCATGTCAGGCTGCACATTCGAAGCCCCGCCTAGAGCCATTTGCGCTTGGGTCAACACGTTAGGGTCGGCACCCTGAGCCAATTTTTTTGCCCAATCTTCTGCTTGCGCCTTAGCCGCTGCAACTATCGAAGAGGAGGCACCTTCGGGCACCTTCACCAACCATTGCAACAAGCGCAAACGCTCTTGTCCGGTTTGAGGCAGGGTGCGCAAGAACTGATCGATTTGTGATTCTGTTACCTGTACACGGGTATTGACCACTTGGTCACGTGCTTGTCTCAAAGTCAGTTGTTCGCGCAACTGCTCTCGATAGGCTTGCTCGCTCACCCCTTGCTCTTTCAATCGAGCCAGCAAAGTTTCTACCGAGATTTGATTTTGTGACGCCACACTTTGTATCGCTGCTTGCACTTCATTGTTGTCAGCTTCCAAACCTCGCTCACGTGCCCACTGCATTTGTGCGCGCTCAGCAATCAAGGCTTCTAACACCTGCTTTTCAAACGCAGCCCCCGAGGCCTGGGGGTTGGCGCTGCGCAAAGCCTGAACCCGTGACTGCCACTCTTGATAAGTCAAGGGTTGACCATTGACAACGGCAACCACATGGTCAACGGCACGAACTGCCCAAGCAGAAGAAGACCCCACCCCCAAAGCCGCTACCAAAGCAAGCGCTGGCACCCACTTGGACATGGGGCGACGGGCAACCTGATATTTAGATTTATTCATAGTTCACAAATCGGCTAGGTGACACCACTTCTTGGCGAAGATACTGGTACCTGGGAATGTTGCTTTGCAACAGGGCCAACGGGCTGGAGCCCAAACGTGAAAACCCGTTCAGCTCCAGTTGAAACAAAATTCGCTGGTTAGAGGTGGCGGTACTGGTTTGCAAGCGCTCCAACACCACGCGACCTACCCAACAGCCTGCATCGTACTCAAATCCGGCAATCATGTCGGTGAGCTTGCGATCCATCACGCTGTAATTCAATCGTCCGACGCTGTACCAACGAGGGGTGCCTAGGCCACGGCCAGGTCCCAAATCACGTCCTCGATCGCCCCACAAGTCATTCAGCGGCCACTGCCAAGCCACATGCGCCAGTTCACTGGTATCGCGCTGAAAGCTATAGCCCAAACTCAACGAACGATAGTTGGTGGGGGTGTAGGTCACCGTTGATGTAGTGCGCCGAATGCGATTGGTGTCCTGATCAACCTGCACTGAAAGGGCTCCAGACCATTGATCGGTCACACTCAAGCGGCCCTCAACCAAAACGTCACTCCATGTAGCGGTCAAGGCCGTGGCTGAGTCGCTGGTTTGAACTTCTTGATCTTCCAAACGCAAGCGTTGCGCCACGCCCACGCTCCACGATTCACGACCACTGTCACGATCCAACCAACGCGAAGTCATGCCCAAGGTCAAGGCCTTCATATCGGCGACTCGATCGTTACCCGAAATCGGAAACGGAGAAAAAATGCTTGACATGTTGAAGTCAACGTCGCCCGAGTCGTAATTGGGCAGGCCGGTTTGCAACTTGGTTTGCGTCCATGACAACATGGCTCTGGGCTCTAAAGTCTGCAGGGCTGAGTCACCAGCCTCACGTTCAAAAAACAACCCACTGTCGACGCTGAGGGTCGGAATCACCACCGAAGCCGAATCTTGACCCGCATAAACGCCAGAGGTCATGGGTCGGTCCAGGGCATAGTGTCGGGCGTGCGCTCGAACCGATGGTCGAATGTAGCTGGCCGCCGTGTCAAACGATCGGCTCCACTGCAAAGAGGCCACCGAGCGCCAACCATTTTGGGCATCGTTCACATTGGGACGTTGCGCATCAAACTGCGTCACTTGCGTGTCTAAAGTAAAGCCCCCGTTCCACAGTCTAAAGGGCAGCGTACCTGTCCATGTCAGGTGCGGCAACCGGTCGTAGGGCACTGTGATGGGATCGGGCTGCTGCAAGGTTTGATAGGTGTAAGAGCCTACGCTGGCGCTACCGCCCCACAGGGGGGAACTCAGCACCACATCGGTAGACAACAAACGCGACGTGAGCGAGGTGATGGTGCGAGGAAAATCTTGCCAGTAGTTGTCGTCGCTGACGCGGTTGATGGTCACGCCCAGTTGTGCGCCTGGCCGCAAGGAATCAAGCTTCATCTGGTGCTGCAGCGCCACACCCCAACGATCTTCATCGCGCAAACTGTCACTGGGCATATAGGCCAAGCGAGTGGTGCCACTGGCCGTAGGAAGCAAATAGCGAACTTCACCTGCCAAATCAACTCCGCGCTTGGTCATCAACGTGGGGTACAAGGTCGCATCAACTTGTGGGTGCACGTTCAAGTAATAAGGCACGGTGAGCTCAAAACCGCTCTCCGTCGCCAAGTTGAAGGTCGGGGGCAAAAACCCCGAGCGCCTTTTTTCTGAAAGTGGAAATTCCAACCAAGGCGTGACCAACAGCGGCACTCCCTGAAAACTGACCACGGCATTGCGCGCGGTGCCCGTGTCTGCCTCGCGATCAAAGGTGATGCTAGAAGCCGACAACATCCAATCGGGCATCCATTCGCCCAAGGGCGGTCGCGCACAGGTGGAATGTCGAACATCGCGTGCCACTGTCACGTCGCGACTTTGAAACTCAACCACTGATGCGTAACCTTGGCCGCCTTGCAAAAATTGGTAATCGGGGGTGGTCATCAGGCCTTTGGAGTTTTCCAAATCCATCACCAATTGCGGACCTTGCATCACATTGCCCGCTTGAATCACCCGAACATGGCCTTGGGCTTGCACCACATCGGTGGTGGCGTCGTGGTCAATGGTGTCGGCTTTGATGACAATGTCTTCGCGACGCAATTCAGCATTGCCTTGTACGCGCACCCGCTCTTCTGTCACGCCTTCAATGTGGTCACCCAACACAAAAGCGGCCGCCTCTGATTCTTCAACTGCCTCCAAGCGCAATTGATATTGCAGTCCTTGATCGGTATTCAACACTTGCGCCATGGCACTGCAAGCGCCCAGCACGGCACCTGTCAACAAGGACCGCTTGAACAAAAACGAAACTCGCTTGGACAATAAAAAAGATGACTGCAACTGGACAAACCCTACAATGCGTTGGGCACCATTATCCTATGGGCTAGCCCTCGTCCGTCACCCTTGCGCCAACCAAACACATGAACGACATTTCTTGGACCGACCCCCAACGTGAAGGCGCCTTCACCCAATGGCTGGAACGCATTTGCCGTACCCAGCAACTGCTTCCCAACACGCTGAGCGTTGCGTCTGCCGACGCCAGTTTCAGACGCTACTTTCGCATCATGGGTGCAGACGGTAACAGTCGCATCATCATGGATGCGCCACCCGACAAGGAAAATTGTCAGCCCTTTGTGCAAGTGGCCCAATTGATGCAAAAAGCGGGGGTGCCAGGCCCCGATGTCCTCGAGTGGGAACCGACTCAAGGTTTCATGTTGCTGACCGATCTAGGCCAACTCACCCTGTTGCAGCATTTGCAGCATCGGCCCCAAGATGCAGACCAGATGCTGCGCGAATCTTTGGACTTGCTGATTCGGTGGCAACTGGCCTCTCAACCCAACGTTCTGCCTGCTTACGATCGTGCGCTATTGCGCCGAGAGCTCGATTTGTTTCCAGATTGGTACATCACGCAGCACAAAGCATGGCCCGCCGCGTTTAAGCAACGCGAATCACTGCATGCGCTATTTGATCTCATCATCGATCGCAACTTGTCAGCCCCCAACGTCTATGTGCACCGCGACTTCATGCCACGCAATCTCATGGTGTCGCCGACCGGACAGCTGGGTGTCGTCGATTTTCAAGACGCTGTTTACGGACCCCTCACCTACGACATTGCAAGCCTGATGCGGGATGCGTTTCACACATGGGAGGATGATCGAGTGGTCGACATCACCATTCGATACTGGGAAAAAGCCAAAAAAGCCGGACTCTTGCAACGCCCAGAGTGGGAAGAGGACTTCGGCGAATTTTGGCGCGCCGTCGATTGGATGGCCCTGCAACGACATCTCAAAATATTAGGAATCTTTGCACGGTTGACTTTGCGCGATGGCAAACCGAAGTACCTTGCTGACACGCCTCGCTTTGTGATTTACGTGCGCGAAATCGCCTCACGATATCGTGAGCTGACTCCGTTGCTGCGTCTGATAGACGAACTTGAGAATCTGCAGGCGGCCTCTGGGTTTGCATACGGACGCACCTAGGATTTCATCGCATGCCAGCACGAATTTATTGTGACTTGCCATTGGCACCATCGTTGACGGTTGAGCTTCCAAGCGACAGCGTCCGTCATGTGCAAGTGTTGCGCATGCAGCCGGATGATCTGATCACTCTGTTTACAGGTCGTGCTGGTGAGGGCGAATGGGATGCCCGCATTGTCCGCATGACCCGCTCGTCGGTCCATGTCGAGATCGTGGCGCATCGACTGATCGAACGCGAAAACCTGGCCCAAATCCACGTGGCGGTTGCCGTTCCTGCCAACGACCGCATGGATACATTGGTTGAAAAGGCCACCGAGCTAGGCGTGAGCAGCATCACTCCATTGGTGGCGCAACGTTCGGTTTGGAAATCTTCGGCCGACAAGGTCCAACGCAAAGTAGAGCATTGGCAAGGTGTCGCCATTGCGGCCTGTGCACAGTGTGGCCGCAACACCGTGCCCACGGTTCATGCATTGCAAACCCTGGGGGCTTGGCTCGATAGCGCTCCTTGGCAAAACAAGGCTTCACTTTGGATCGCACACCCCAATCTCAGCACCTTGGCCTGTCACGAACAGTCCAGCAGTCTCGAACATTGGGTCCTGATTGGGCCTGAGGGCGGATGGAGTGACGCAGAAGTCGAATGGGCGTCGCAGCGAGGTTTTCAGTCGCTGTCGTTAGGCCCTCGGGTACTGAGAACCGACACAGCGGTTTGGGCTGCGGTGTGGAATTTGAGCTCTTTGCCTCAGCGCTGAAACTTGAATACGGCCGTGCTGGCCATCCAGTTGGGCAACCAGCGGCGAATTTGCCCTTCGTGCAAACCAAAGCTGTCCAAAATCGTCAACCCATGACTGCGCGCCAACACGTCAAAGTCGGCATAGGTGCCCACTCGAATATTCGGGGTGTCATGCCATTGATAGGGCAGGCGTTTGGTCACCGGCATGCGCCCACGCAACACCTGAAAACGGTTGGGCCAGTGGGCGAAGTTAGGAAACGCGACAATACCCATGCGGCCCACACGCGCCGTTTCTTTCAACATGACCGATGCGTTGCGCAAATGCTGCAAAGTGTCAATTTGCAACACGACGTCAAACGAATCGTCTTCAAACATGTCCAGACCTTCGTCTAGGTTGAGCTGCAAAACTGGTACACCTCGCTTGACGCAAGCCAACAATTTGGCATCGTTGATTTCAACCCCATAACCGCTACAGCCTCTGTGCTCAATCAAATATTCCATCAAGCGACCATCGCCACAGCCCAAATCGAGCACACGTGAGCCCGCTGGCACCCATTGAGCCATGAGTTGAATCAAGCGTGTATCGCTCATGCCGCCACCTCACGCTCAAAGTAAGCCCGAACGACAGACAAATAACGTTCATCGTCTAACAAAAAAGCGTCGTGTCCATGGCGAGCGTCAATTTCCGCATAAGTCACAGGCCGATCGTTTTTCAGCAAGGCACGCACCATTTCTCGACTGCGTTGCGGGGAAAAGCGCCAATCGGTGCTAAAACTCACCAGCAAATAATGGGCTTTTGAGGCTTGCAAAGCCAACGCCAAATCGCCACCGTGGTGTCGCGCGGGATCAAAATAATCCAATGCTCGCGTGATCAGCAAATAAGTATTGGCATCAAAGTATTCGGCAAATTTGTCACCTTGGTGGCGCAAGTAACTTTCAATTTGAAACTCAACATCTTGGGTGGTGTATCGATACACCACTTCTTCCATGGCCGCATGACCTTGCTCGGACGCAGCCACCAAGCTGCGACCAAATTTTTCATTCATCACATCATCACTCAAATAGGTGATGTGCCCAATCATGCGAGCGATGCGCAAGCCACGACGAGGGATCACGCCATGCTGACGATAATGTCCGTCGTGAAAATCGGGGTCGGTGATAATGGCCCGGCGGGCGACTTCATTAAACGCAATGTTTTCTGCGGTGAGGTTGGGTGCACTGGCAATCACGACGGCATGTCGCACGCGGTGGGGATGCTGCAAGGTCCATGACAACGCCTGCATGCCCCCCAAGCTGCCACCCATCACAGCAGCCAGCTGTTCAATGTGCAAAGCATCCAGCAACATGGCCTGCGCATTGACCCAGTCTTCTACCGTGACCACTGGAAAATCTGCGCCCCATATCTGACCTGTATCGGGATGTTGCGTTGTAGGGCCGCTCGATCCAAAACACGAACCCAGATTGTTGACCCCAATCACAAAAAATCGATTGGTGTCTAACGCCTTGCCGGGCCCGACCATGTTGTCCCACCAACCTTCACTGCGGGCAACGACTTGTCCTTGGTCATCGAGATAAACCCCTGCCACATGGTGCGAGGCATTAAGCGCATGACAAATCAATACCGCATTGCTTCTGTCCGCATTGAGGGTGCCATAGGTTTCATATGCCAGCCGAAATTGCGACAACACGCGACCGGACTGCAACGTCAACGGAAGATCAATATCGATGAACTGGGGCTTGGCAATCAAACTCATGTCTGGGGCAGTATAGCAATGCAATTTGATGCGGATTTACCCTGAATGAAGCGGTTTTCACACAGGAATCCTTCTAAAACCGTGGTTTTTTAGGGATTTCAATGCGAAAACACCTGTATTTTCGGGCGTATTGCACCCATAATGGCCGCACGAGCTTGCACGAGCAGGTTCGGGTGGTGATCGATGGTCTAAGTGGCTCTGTTGTTTTTCGGGTGCTGGCTGGGGCTCGTATCGCTTGATACAAGGAAATTTTTTGTGGAGTCCCTGCAATGGGCAAAAAACTGTACGTCGGCAACCTTCCCTATACGGTCCGCGACAACGATCTCGAAACAGCTTTTAAAGCATTTGGCGATGTCACCAGCGCCAAAGTCATGATGGAACGCGACACCGGTCGCTCCAAAGGCTTTGGTTTTGTTGAAATGGGCACCGATGAGCAAGCACAAGCAGCCATTCAAGGCATGCATGGTCAAAGCCTCAGCGGCCGTGCGCTCGTCGTCAACGAAGCACGTCCCATGACAGACCGTCCCCCCCGCACCGGTGGTTTCGGTGGTGGCCGTCGTGAAGGCGGTTTTGGTGGCGGCCGTGATGGCGGCTTCGGCGGTGGTCGCGAAGGCGGCTTTGGTGGTGGTCGTGGCCAATTTGGCAGCGGTCGTCGCGAAGGTGGCTTTGGCGGCGGTCGCGGTGGCGACAGCTACTGATCTGCACCAGTCAACTGACTGATCTCAAAACGCCGCTCACGAGCGGCGTTTTTGTTGGGCGCTTGTTTTTTTGCTGCGAGGCGCAAACGTGGCTTTGACCCCACCCTTGAGAATCACCACTCCCGTGCTCTCTTCGTGAACCATAGAGGCCGCCACGATCACGTCTTGGCCACGGGTGATGCGAACCGGTTCAGGCGACTCCATGACCCGGGGTTGCGAATGCACCAAAACTCGCGTGCCTTCAAATTGCAAGGGTTGCTGATCGCCACTCTGTCGTACCACTTGCACTTCGCCACGCAACTCATAACGTTCTTGGTCGTCATAGACCCACAGCTGTTTGGCTTGGGCACGCGTGATTCCGTTTTCGCGGTGCGACTCCATGCGCGCGTCGGTCACCACCAACAGGCCTGGGCCAGGATCATGCACGGCGTGTACACCATGCACCACAGAGGTCAACACGCCTTTGGCATTAAACGATCGCGCCACAAAACCAGTCAATTCATAATCAGGGCCAGACGCCTGAGGCGTCCCTTGAATGGTGTCGCTTTCACGCACGTCTACAGTTTGTGTCAACCAAAATGTCCACATGGCCACCAACGCCATGAGCAAGGCAGGCAGGTACGCCACCCAGGCGTCCCACCTCTGGCGCCAACGTGTCGCTGAACTGAACTCAGTTGCCAAGCGCTTTCTCCAGCTCCAATCGGTATGCCCCACTGGCCACCAATAGGCAATCGCAGATCGCTCTGACGGCCCCGCCACCTGCTGGAGCTTGCACCACCCAATGCGCCAATGCCAAAGCTTCGGCGTGTGCTGTTTGGGGCGCGGCCACCAGTGCCGCACGCTTCATCAACGGCAGGTCGGGCCAGTCGTCACCCATCACAGCAGCTTGAGACCAATCAAGTCCCAGCGCATGCAACACCCGTTGTGCAGCCGGCAGCTTGTCTTCTGTTCCCAGTTCCATGTGTTGCACCCCCAGCGCCTGCAAACGCACACGCAAGGCAGCAGAATCGCGACCACTGATGACCGCTACCTTCACCCCTGAAGCTTGAAGCAACTTGATGCCATGGCCATCGAGTGTGCTAAATCGCTTGAATATTTCACCTTGCTCTGCCATGTAGATGCCGCCGTCAGTCAAGACACCGTCCACATCCAACAACAACACGCGAATGTTTTGTGCTTTAAGTAGCAACTCAGGACTGAAATGGAGGTTCATCAAATCACCTTGGCACGCATGAGATCGTGCATGTTAAGGGCTCCTTGCAACACCCCTTGCTCATTGACCACCACCATCGTGGTGATGCGATGTTTCTCCATGGCTTGCGCAGCCTCAACAGCCAACATGCCAGGCAAAATCGTGCGAGGTTGGTTTTTCATCACCTGTCCGGCGGTGAGAGCCCTGACATCTTGCCCTTGCGCCAACAGTCGACGCAAATCGCCATCGGTAAAAATGCCCCATACATGGCGCTTGTCATCAATACCAATCGCCGCACCCAAACCTTTTTCGCTCATCACTTGCATCACGTGCATCAAACTGTCGTTGGCCTGCACACAAGGCAGTGCATCACCGCTGCGCATCAAGTCATGAACATGGGTCAACAAGCGGCGGCCCAAAGACCCTCCTGGATGCGAACGTGCAAAATCCTCGGGCTTGAAGCCACGCGCATCTAGCAACGCCATGGCCAATGCATCTCCCAAAGCCATTTGGACGGTGGTGCTGGCAGTAGGAGCCAAATTGTGAGGACACGCTTCTTGTTGAACCCCGCTGTCCATCACACAGTCGGCGTGCGCAGCCAATGTCGAATTCAACACGCCTGTCATGGCCACCAACGGAACCCCCATGCGCTTGATCAACGGCAATATCGAGGTGAGCTCTTCACTTTCGCCACTGTTGCTGATAGCCAGCACCACGTCGTCACTCTGAATCATGCCCAAATCGCCATGACGGGCTTCGGCAGGATGCACAAAAAATGCAGGAGTTCCGGTTGAAGCCAGCGTGGCGGCAATCTTAGTACCGACATGGCCACTTTTGCCCATGCCCATCACCACCACTCGGCCCTTGGCACGCAACATGGCATCCACCGCTTGAACCAAACCGTCGCCCAAGCGAGTGGCCGCATATTGCAACGCTTGGGTTTCGATATCGAGGGTCTGGCGTGCCATTTGCAGCCACTGCTGTGAACGAGGGTTGAGAGAAGTCATCTGCACATTATCGCCAATTGGTTAATATGACACCATGAATTCCTTGGAGTTGGTGCTGGTCTATCTGTTGGCTGCCGTGCTGGGCGTGGTGGGCTGTCGCACGCTCAAACTCCCTCCGGTCTTGGGTTACCTGGTCATTGGCGTCCTCATTGGTCCCAACGCCTTGGCCTTGGTTAACAACAGCGAGGGGGTGCGTTACCTGGCCGAGTTTGGCGTTGTGTTCTTGATGTTTCTGATTGGGCTTGAATTTAGCTTGCCTCAACTCAAGCGCATGGGGCGTCACGTTTTTGGCCTCGGTCTCACACAAGTGTTGCTGACCATGTTGTTGGCCACCATCGGCTCTTTGGCTCTGAGCTGGGCATTGCCTCAATGGTGGCACATGGAATGGCAAACGGCATTGGCCTTGGGCAGCGTCATGGCCATGAGCAGCACGGCCGTGGTCATGAAAATCATGTCCGATCGTCTTGAACTTGAAACAGAGCATGGCAAACGAGTCACCGGCATTTTGCTGTTTCAAGATTTGGCGGTTGTGCCGCTCTTGGTCCTGATTCCTGCATTGGCCTCTCCTGGCCACGACTTGTGGGGCGCCATGGGATGGGCCTTGTTCAAAGGTGCATTGCTGCTGTTGCTGCTGTTTGTAGGCGGCAGACACCTGCTGCGTTGGTGGTTGAGCATGGTGGTGCGACGCAAAAGCGAAGAGCTTTTCATGCTCAACCTGTTGCTGATCAGCCTAGGTCTGGCTTGGTTAACCGAACACATGGGACTGTCGTTGGCATTAGGTGCTTTTGTGGCCGGCATGCTCATCTCCGAAACCCCTTACAAGCACCAAGTGGAAGTAGACATCCGTCCCTTTCATGATGTGTTGTTGGGTCTGTTTTTTATCACCATCGGCATGATGCTCGATTGGCGCATTGTGATCGAGCGCTGGCCTTTGGTTTTGCTCCTCACCACCTTGCCACTGCTTTTCAAGGCGATGGTCATCACCGGTCTCACGCGGGCCTGGGGTGGTGCGATGGGCACCTCATTGCGCACTGGTTTGTTTCTCACCCAAGCGGGCGAATTTGGATTGGTGCTGCTGATGTTGGCCTTCGATCGCGGCCTGGTTCCTGCTGAGTTGCTGAACCCCATTTTGGCGTCCATGATTTTGTCCATGATTGCCACCCCGTTTGTGATCGAGCACAACGAATGGTTTGTTTCCCGTTTAGCCTCGAACGATTGGCTCATGCAATCGGTTCAAATGACGGCTATCGCCCGCAAAACCTTGGGCACCCAAAATCACGTGGTGATCTGTGGCTATGGTCGAAGCGGCCAAAACTTGGCGCGCATGCTGCAAGCCGAAAACATCCCCTTCATGGCCATGGATACTGACCCCGACATCGTTCAGCAGTCTGCAGCGGCTGGCTATCCGGTTGTGTTTGGCGATGCCACCAAGCAACAAGCCTTGGTTGCAGCTGGGGTCTCGCGCGCCAGTGCCGTGGTCATCACACACCCTTCGGTACCCTCTGCACTCAAGGTCCTGGCCCTGGTGCGGCAATTGGCTCCGCATGTACCCATCATGGTTCGCACCATCGGCGAAAAAGACATGAATCGGCTTATCGAGGCAGGTGCCACCGCCGTTGTTCCCGAAGCCATTGAAGGTAGCCTGATGTTGGCTTCTCACGCGCTGGCCATGGTGGGCGTGCCCATGCGTCGCGTGATTCGACGGGTGCAAGAACAACGCGAAGCACGTTATGGTTTGCTGCGTGGCTACTTTCATAGTCGAGAAGAAGACGAGCCCGATGATGCCGACGCCGAGCGCCTGCAAACGCTCATCCTTCAAGATAACGCACACGCTGTAGGTCTGCGCTTGGCTGACTTTGACGTATACAGCCCCATTTTTCGTATCGTTGCCATCCGTCGTGATGGCCGTCAAATTGGCGATCTCCACTCCAACACTTTGCTACAAGCTGCAGACGTGCTGGTCATTAGCTCTACACCCGAAGGCATGGCACAAGCCCATCAGCTGCTTCTCAAAGGACGCCTCTCATGAACACCACCGAATACTTGCGCGCACACATTCGAACCGTCCCCGATTGGCCCACCCCCGGCGTTCAATTTCGCGACATCACTCCTCTGCTGCAAAACCCCAGGGTTTTTCGCGTTTTAATCGATGCGTTTGTCCATCGCTACATGGAGCCACACCAACGCCCCGATGTCGTGGCCGGTTTGGATGCGCGAGGCTTCATCATTGGTTCGGTATTGGCCTACGAGCTAGGTGTTGGATTTGTTCCTATCCGCAAGAAAGGCAAGCTGCCCTTCACCACAGTTGAAGAAACATATGAGCTTGAATATGGAAGTGCCACGGTTGAATTGCACACCGATGCCGTCAAACCTGGAGATCGGGTCGTATTGATCGATGACCTCATCGCCACGGGTGGCACCATGATGGCTGGCAAACGCTTGCTCGAAAAATTAGGCGCCCACGTGATTGAGGGAGCTGCCATTGTGGACTTGCCCGAATTGGGCGGTTCGCAGCGCTTGCGCGACTCAGGTTTGGCGTTGATGACGTTGGTTGATTATTCGGGTCATTGACGCACAGGCGCAGGCGCAGCCGCCTTCAACACCCAGCGTGCCAAAGCCCACGCCATGACCGCCGAAAAGACCATGCCCCAGAGCATGGTCAACATGCCTTTGTTGCCCAACAGGCTCAACACACCCACCATTGCGGCGCCAAGCAAAAACTGCATGCTGCCCATCATCGAAGATGCGGTTCCAGCTAAGCGCGGCTGCGCATCCATGGCCATCACACTGGTCGCCGGCAATATCAGTCCCAAGCCTAAAAATGTCAACCACAGTCCCACCGCCAGAACCTCAGGCGTGAGGCTGAACCATGTTTGTAACCCTGCGTGCAACACCGCCACGCCCATAAAAAAAGTCGTTGCCCAACGGGCTTGAGGCAACAACCCAAATCGCTTGGCCAACCGCGGCCCTACCTGCGCGCCCCCAATAAAAAAGAAAGCGTTCACGGCAAACACCAGGCTATATGCCTTTGCACTCCAGCCATAGGTGTCCATGAAAACAAAAGCCGAATGAGCCAAGTAATTGAGAAAAGCCGAAAACGAAAAAGCGCCCACCAGTGCGGGCACCCAAAAATGCCGATCCACCAACACCTGGCGATAAGCACGCACCGTTCCCATCCAAGACAAAGGTGTGCGACTTGAGGGTGGGTGTGTTTCTTTCAACTGAAACACCACCAAATACAACCCCAATACACCGGCCAACATCAAGACCCAAAAGGCGGCGCGCCAACCCCAAGGTTCCATCACCAGAGTGCCCACATAAGGCGCCAACATCGGTGAGATGCTAAATACCAACATCAACAGGGCCATCAATTTGGCGGCTTCGTGACCACTGAGCAAGTCACGAACCACAGCGCGTGGAATCACCACCACCGCGCAAGCTCCTATACCTTGCACAAAACGCATCAAGACCAAGGTACCAATATCTGGGGCCCAGGCGCAGCCCAAACTTCCGGCCACATACAAAGTCAGCCCCACCCACAAAGGCTTTCGACGGCCCACCATATCAGACAACGGGCCATACACCCACTGTGCCACTCCCAATGCAACAATAAACGCCATCAAACTTGCTTGTACCGAAGCAACCGGCGCTTGTAAATCACGTGCCAGCCACGGCATGGCTGGCAAATACATATCAATGGCAAAAGGGCTTAAACCTTGTAAAAACCCTAATAGCAAAGCCCAACGTCCGTA
This sequence comes from Pseudomonadota bacterium, assembly GCA_041170945.1. Taxonomy (GTDB): domain Bacteria; phylum Pseudomonadota; class Gammaproteobacteria; order Burkholderiales; family Burkholderiaceae_C; genus RS62. The sequence continues at coordinate 10,601 of JBEDMU010000149.1, read as the reverse complement.
TGTGCGATACCAAGTTGACATAAGGGCTACGCTTATTTTCCAATGCAAAACGACGAAAAGATCTCACCCAGCAAATCGTCCGCCGTCATCGTTCCGGTGATTTCGCCCAATGCCGTTTGAGCCAATCGCAATTCTTCTGCCAGCAAATCCAGTTGCAAATTTGTGGGCTGTAAGAATTGCCCCGCTTGTTGCAAATGAGTCGAGACCACCTGTAATGCTTTGACATGCCTTTGTCTGGCCATGAGCACACCTTCACCGCCTGGCTGCCAACCCGCCATCGCCATCAGGCTCTCACGCAATCGATCGAGACCTTCGTGGGTTTTGGCCGACAAGCGCAAGTGATCAGAAGATGCAGGCAACTGATCGTGCTCACCCAAATCGATCTTGTTCCACACGTGCAGCACCGGCAAGTGAGTTGGTAAACGGGCCAACAGTGCATGGTCAGATTCGCGCACCAAAGCGTCATTCCAGCGACTGGTGTCGTGCAAAAACAGCACCGCATCCGCCTTTTCAATTTCACGCCAGGCACGGTCTATTCCGATGCGTTCGACCACGTCGTCGCTTTCACGCAACCCCGCTGTATCCAACACATGAATGGGAACGCCATGAATTTGAATCGTTTGCTGGACCACGTCACGGGTGGTCCCCGCAATAGGGGTGACAATCGCAAGTTCAGCACCAGCCAAGGCATTCAGCAACGAACTCTTGCCCGCATTAGGCTGTCCCGCAATGACCACCGTCATGCCTTCGCGCAACAACGCGCCTTGCTGCGCATGGGCCAATAACGAAGTCACCTGGTCTGACAGTCGCTGCCACTGACCGTGTGCATCATCGCGTTGCAAAAAATCAATTTCTTCGTCAGGGAAATCCAAGGTGGCTTCCACCAACATGCGCAAATGAATCAAGGCTTGCAACAAACTCTCGACTCGTTGCGAAAACTCCCCCATCAACGAACGGGCCGCTCCTTTGGCGGCTGCCTCGGTGCTGGCATCGATCAAATCTGCCACTGCTTCGGCCTGAGCCAAATCGATTTTGTCGTTTAAGAACGCGCGCTGAGAAAACTCACCTGGCTGAGCCAATCGCATGGGCATTTGCAACGACTGAGCCACCTCAAGGCAGCGCGCCAACAGCAACTGCAACACCACAGGCCCACCATGTGCCTGCAGCTCCAAAACATCCTCACCGGTATAAGAGTGGGGGGCAGGAAACCAAAGAGCCAAGCCTTGATCCAGCGCCTTGCCTTGTGCATCTGTAAATGGCATCAAGGTGGCCATTCTGGGCGTGGGCATGCGCCCCAACAAATGGCTCACCCACGTCTTCAGCCCTTGTCCCGAAACGCGAACCACACCCACTGCCCCGCGACCAGGAGCGGTCGCGATGGCCGCAATGGGAACGGCTGATGGCAACGTCACTGGCGCTTGAATACAGGAATATTAAGCTTGAGCTTGACACCCATGCGGTGGTTGATGTGCCACTGCTGTGCAACTGTCAAGACGTTGTTGGTGATCCAGTACAGCACCAAACCTGCCGGGAAAAAGAAGAACATCACCGAGAACACCAAGGGCATGGTCCACATCAATTTCGCCTGCAAAGGATCGGGCGGCAACGGATTGAGTGCCGTTTGGAAAATGGTGGTGATGGTCATGATGACCGGCAAAATGTAATAGGGATCTTTGGTTGACAAGTCTGTGATCCAACCCACCCAAGGTGCGTTGCGCATTTCAACGCTGGACAACAGCACCCAGTACAGCGCAATAAACACCGGAATCTGAATCAAAATCGGGAAGCAACCACCCAAAGGATTGATCTTCTCTTCACGGTAAATGCGCATCATCTCAACCTGCATTTGTTGCGGATTGTCTTTCATGCGCTCGCGCATTTCTTGAATGCGAGGGTTGACCGCCTTCATTTTGGCCATGCTGCGATAAGCCGAGGCGTTCAGCCAATAAAACGCTGCTTTGATGAGCACCACCAACAAAATAATGGCCCAACCCCAGTTGCCCACAAGCTTGTGAATTTGCTCTAGCAACCAATAAAGAGGCTTGGCCAAAATCGTGACCCAGCCGTAATCTTTGACCAATTCAAGCCCAGGATAAACCGCTTCCAACAAACGCTCTTCTTGTGGCCCCACAAACAACTGAGCCGCTTGTTTTTGTGTTTGACCAGGCGCCAGTTCATTCAAAGGAACGATGCTGCCCACAGAGAACAACCCGTTGCCCAGCTCACGCGCAAAGTTTTCGCGCGAAGTGCCTTGAGGCAGTATCCATGCAGTGGTGAAGTAATGCTGCACCATGGCAATGTAGCCATCGGAGGTTTGGCTGACAAACTCTGCTTTCTTCTTGGTGATGTCTTCAAACGCCACCTTCTGAAATTTCTTTTCTTCGGTGTAAACCGCTGGCCCGGTAAAGGTCTCGTAGAACGGCGTTTCGTTGCCGACTTGGCCCGCGTCACGTACCAATTGGACATAGGCTTGTGCTTGAACCGCCTGCTGGCTCACATTGCGCACTTCTTGGCTGACATTAATGAGGTAACTGCCACGCTTGATCTCATAAGTTTTGGCCAATACCACGCCGCCAGTGGGCTCTGTCTCAAAGCGCACAGTCAATGTGTCTTGACCATCGGCCATGCTGCTCACAGGGTTCGCCCATTTCATGGGTGTTTTGTGATTGGGCAGACCCGCACCAATGAGTCCAGTTTGAGCTGAGTACGAACGGTTAGCCCCTGTTTGCATGAGCACCATGGGCTTAAATGCTTCTGGCTTCAAACCTGTTTGCTCAGGATGTTGAAGCAAGGTGGCGCCAATCAAATTGCCGCCTTCAGCATCAAACACCAACTCCAACACATCGGTTTTGACCGTATGCGTGAGCTTGGGAGCTGCTACCACCGCGTTGTCACCGACCACAGCTGGCTGATTGGCCAGCGAGGAGCTGGGTACTTCGCCATTGGTTGATTTGTTCTTGGCTTCTGAAGCTGGCGGAGCGCTAAAAAGCAACGGCTCATTGCCTTGGCTGACCTGCCAACGATCCCACAACATGATGATGGAAAAACCAAACACCAACCACAACAAGGAACGACGAAAATCACTCATGAGGACTTCTTTTCAGTGGACGTAGAACGCAATGACGAGCTACGGACAAACAAACGAGAACACTGTTCAGGCACAGGATCGTGCCCACCTGGGCAACCCGGCCTGCATCGAATGATGCGCCGTGCCGCCAAATAAGAACCGCAAATCGCACCATGCTGCTCAAGTGCCTGCAAGGCATAAAGCGAACAAGTGGGCTCATACCCACATTGATTACCCAGCCATGGGCTTAGCAACAAACGGTACGCTTTCACGATGACCATGAGCAACCGAGCAGGCCACTGAGTCCATGAACTCATGCTTGTCTCCGATTTTTCATGGCAGAAGGCATGGTAACCGCCATTTGCAACAATTCATTGACTTCGGCACGAACCGATCGACTGAGGGCCTTTGACCACGCACTGGGGTAATGAGTGGGGTCCCATGCATGGGCCAAACGAACAACATAGCCTCCCGCAGGAAGCTGCTTCCATATTTGCTGAAATGCAACCAAGGAAAGTCGACGAATGGCGTTACGGGTGACGGCGCGACGTGCCCAGCGCTTGGGTACCACCAAACCCAACCGATGTGTGGGGCCGGTGGTTTGAATCGAGGTATCGTCTAAGGCCACGTGCAAGACCAAATGAGAAGTGCGTACACGTTGTCTGGACGACATGACCAAGTCAAATTCATCTTTGTGCTGCATGCGTGCCCAGCGCGGGGCTGGCGCCGGCAGATTCGAGCCCGAGGAGGGTTCGATCGCCACGAGCATCAAAGATGTCAGCCCTGAATCACAGACCCAAACGCTTGCGGCCTTTGGCGCGACGTGCGCGAATCACGGCGCGACCGCCTCGGGTTTTCATGCGCACCAAAAATCCGTGGGTGCGAGCGCGGCGAGTTTTAGAAGGTTGATATGTACGTTTCATGATGATTTCAGCTGCAGTCTGATGAGACGAAAACTTTAGATTATCGCAAATACTGGCCCTATTGGGCAAGCTATTTGTGGGAAATCGCTTTCAACCTTGTTTTTTGATCGATTGTCTCGGTCTATTACGCCATGGATTTGAGCTTGTCAAGCGGACAAATTCTCATGCCCTGTTCTGTGGATAACTTAAATTTAGAGCTAGAATCAATCCCCAGTAAACCATACATATCCACAGAATAAATCGGTCTTTATGCCTCCCTCCACTATCGAGCTGGACACCACCCATCTGTGGTCACAGTGCTGCGACAAACTGGCTCTGTCAATACCTGAGCAACAGTTTCAAACCTGGATTCGGCCTTTGGTAGCCACCTACCAAAACGACAACGCCACCCTGGTTCTCGAGGTGGCCAACCGCTTCAAACTCGACTGGATTCGCGCCCAGTATGGCGCCCGCATCCAAGCCGCACTCGACGAATGCTCGCCCGCCCCCGTCAAATTGGAGTTAGCAATTACTTCCAAGGCAAACGTTGCCAAACAAGCACCTGTCAATCGAACTCAGGTGGCTGACATTTTGCGTGAGTTGCCAGATTCGCCTATCGCAGAGCCCGCGGCAAGCAGCGAACACAAAAGCCGACTCAATCCTGCCCTGACGTTCGAAACCTTGGTTGAGGGGTCGGCCAACCGCATGGCCAGGGCTGCCGCCATTCATGTGGCGGGTCGATTGGGGCAGCTTTACAACCCCCTCTTCATTTATGGTGGAGTGGGCCTAGGCAAAACCCATTTGATGCACGCCATCGGCAATCATTTGTTGGCCGAACGCCCTGAAGCCAAAGTTCTCTACATCCACGCCGAGCAATTTGTGTCCGATGTGGTCAAAGCATATCAGCGCAAGGCATTTGATGAATTCAAACATCGCTACCACTCGCTCGATTTATTGCTCATCGATGACGTTCAGTTTTTTGCCAACAAAGACCGTACCCAAGAAGAATTCTTCAACGCATTTGAGGCGTTGCTGGCCAAAAAGTCTCATATTGTTCTCACCAGCGACACCTATCCCAAAGGCCTCACCGACATCCACGAGCGACTGGTTTCGCGCTTTGATTCAGGGCTGACGGTGGCGATTGAACCCCCCGAACTTGAAATGCGAGTGGCCATTCTCATTAACAAGGCTGCCAGCGAGTCGACCGTCATGCCGGAAGACGTGGCCTTTTTTGTTGCCAAAAACGTGCGTTCCAACGTGCGCGAACTTGAAGGGGCTTTGCGCAAAATATTGGCTTATTCGCGCTTCAACCAAAAGGAGATCACCATCCAGTTGGCACGCGAAGCCCTGCGCGACTTGCTCTCCATTCAAAACCGACAGATCTCGGTTGAAAACATCCAAAAAACCGTGGCCGATTTTTACAAAATCAAGGTCGCCGATATGTATTCCAAAAAGCGGCCCGCCAATATTGCCAGGCCGCGTCAAATTGCCATGTATTTGGCCAAAGAACTCACCCGCAAGAGCCTACCCGAAATTGGCGAGATGTTTGGGGGCCGCGATCACACCACGGTTCTTCACGCGGTGCGAAAAATTGCTGACGAGCGCTCACAACAAACCGAACTGAACCAACAACTGCACGTTCTCGAACAAACCCTCAAAGGTTGAGCTCAAAGCCCCGTTTTTCCTGCGAAAATGTCATGCATATCGCTCCCTTTAGGGGGAGGGGGTTTTTCGTGCCGATTCAGCATCAAAGGATGTCCTCATGATCGTATTCAAGTCCACCCAAGAACAAGTTCTGTCTGCGTTGCAAGCCGTAGCGGGAATTGTCGAACGGCGCCACACCCTGCCTATCTTGGCCAATGTGCTGATTCGCAAAACTGGCGAGCGCATCGAGCTCACCACCAGCGACCTTGAAATCCAAATTCGCACCCACACCGACTTGGGCGGTGACAGCGGCGATGTCGCCATCACATTGGGCGCTCGCAAACTGATCGACATTCTTCGCACATTGCCTGCCGATACCTCGGTCAGTCTCGAATCCAATGCAGGCAAATGGTTGCTCAAAGGCGGCAAAAGCCGCTTCTCGCTGCAAAGCCTTCCCGCTGCCGATTTTCCATTGGTGCAACAAGCCGCCGCCATGGGCCCTTCATTTCAAGTGCCCCAAAAAACACTCAAGCGCTTGATGAACCAAGTCGGGTTTGCCATGGCTGTCCACGACATTCGTTACTATTTAAACGGCATTTTGTTTGTGGCCGAAGGCAAGCGTCTGACCCTGGTCGCAACCGACGGCCATCGCTTGGCACTTGCCAGTGCCACCCTCGACACCGAAGTCCCCAAGCAAGAAGTCATCCTGCCTCGCAAAACAGTGCTTGAGTTGCAACGCCTGCTCAGCGATGGCGACGAACTCATTGACATGCAGTTCGCCACCAACCAAGCTCGCTTCACGTTGGGGGATATGGAGTTTGTCACCAAACTCGTCGAAGGCAAGTTCCCTGATTACAACCGCGTGATTCCGCGCAACCATCCCCATACCTTGAGCCTGGGACGTCAGGCCTTGATGTCAGCGCTGCAACGCACCGCCATCATGACCACCGACAAGTTCAAAGGGGTGCGCATCAACCTCGATGCGGGCACCTTGCGTTTAAGCGCCAGCAACGCCGAACAAGAAGAGGCCTCCGATGAACTCGACGTTGAATACAACGGCGATCCCATTGAAATTGGTTTCAACGTCACGTATCTCATCGATGTGTTGGGCAACATGACACAAGACATGGTTCGCGTGCAATTGGCCGATGGCAACAGCTCTGCGTTGTTCTCGTTGCCAGATTCTGATGACTTCAAGTATGTGGTCATGCCCATGCGTATCTGAGCCAACGTGTTTCACCAAACACTGCCCACGCCATTCGTGGCATGAACCTTTTGTAGTCTTGACCCTTCATCGATGAACACCGAAAACAACTCACTGCCCCCAAGCGCCAATGGCGCCGATGCCTACGGAGCCTCTTCCATTCAAATTTTGGAAGGCCTCGAAGCGGTTCGCAAGCGCCCTGGCATGTACATCGGCGACACCTCCGATGGCACCGGTTTGCATCATTTGGTATTCGAAGTCGTTGACAACTCCATCGACGAAGCTTTGGCGGGTCATTGCGACGACATCGTGGTGACCATTCACAGCGACAACTCCATCAGTGTGGTCGACAACGGTCGTGGCATTCCCACCGGCCTCAAAATGGACGACAAGCACGAACCCAAGCGTTCTGCTGCTGAAATTGCCCTCACCGAGTTGCACGCGGGTGGCAAATTCAACCAAAACAGCTACAAGGTGTCGGGTGGCTTGCACGGCGTCGGCGTCTCTTGTGTGAACGCCTTGTCCGTATGGTTGCGCCTGACCGTGCGTCGTGAAGGCCAAGTTCACGCCCTTGAGTTCTCGCGTGGCGTGGTGCAAAACCGTTTGCTTGAATCCCGTGATGGCGTTGAAGTGTCACCCATGCGCGTCACCGGCACCACCGACAAGCGTGGCACCGAAGTGCACTTCCTGCCAGACACCGAAATCTTTGCGCAAAACAACGACTTCCACTACGAAATTCTCAGCAAACGTCTGCGTGAACTGTCATTCTTAAACAATGGCGTGCGCATTCGACTCATCGACGAACGCACCGGCAAAGAAGACGATTTCTCGGGTGCGGGGGGTGTACGCGGGTTTGTTGAATTCATCAATACCGGTAAATCGGTATTGCACCCCAACGTCTTTCATGCCACTGGCGACAAGCTCAGCGAGCAAAACACCAACATTGGTGTCGAAGTGGCCATGCAATGGAACAGCAGCTACAACGAACAAGTACTTTGTTTCACCAACAACATTCCGCAGCGTGATGGCGGCACCCACCTCACGGGGTTGCGTGCGGCCATGACCCGCGTCATCAAGCAATACATTGATGACAACGAAATGGCCAAAAAGGCCAAGGTGGAAGTATCGGGCGATGACATGCGCGAGGGGCTTTGCTGCGTGTTGTCTGTCAAGGTCCCCGAACCCAAGTTCAGCAGCCAAACCAAAGACAAGCTGGTGTCCAGCGAAGTTCGCGCACCCGTTGAAGAAATTGTGGCCAAAACACTGGCCGATTATTTGCAAGAGCGGCCCAACGACGCCAAAATCATTTGCGGAAAAATCGTTGAAGCAGCGCGCGCCCGCGAAGCTGCTCGCAAAGCCCGCGAGCTCACTCGACGCAAGGGCGTTCTCGACGGCATGGGCTTGCCTGGCAAGCTGGCTGATTGCCAAGAAAAAGATCCATCGCTCTGCGAAATTTATATCGTCGAGGGAGACTCCGCTGGGGGCTCAGCCAAGCAAGGTCGCGATCGCAAATTTCAGGCGATCTTGCCTTTGCGTGGCAAGATCCTCAACGTTGAAAAAGCCCGTTACGAAAAACTGCTGTCAAGCAACGAAATTCTCACGCTGATCACGGCGTTGGGTACTGGAATCGGCAAAACCAGTGGTCTAGACGGCAAAGCTGGCGTCGATGATTTCAACATCGACAAGTTGCGTTACCACCGCATCATCATCATGACCGACGCCGACGTTGACGGCGCTCACATACGCACGCTGTTGCTCACATTCTTCTATCGCCAAATGCCTGAGCTGGTCGAACGCGGTCATATTTACATTGCACAACCGCCTTTGTACAAAGTCAAAGCGGGCAAGGAAGAGCAATACCTCAAAGACCAATCTGCTCTTGATGCATGGCTCATGCAAATGGCGCTCAAAGACGCCGCCATCAGCACTGGCGGGGTCAACAGCCGCATGATTACTGGCGACGAGTTGCGTGAATTGTCTCGTTTATACCAAGACGCACAATCGGTCATTGCTCGCCTGACAGGCATCATGGATCACGAAGCCTTGCAAGCCTTGGCTGGTGGCGTGACTCTTGATTTGGACACTCCAGAAGCCGCTCAACAAAGTGCCCAGCGCATGGAAGCGGCCCTGACCGACGCTCGTGTGGTCGTGGATGTAGACCCTCGCACCGACAAGCCCTTGCTGCGTATCGAACGCATCATGCACGGCAATGTACGCGCCAGCATCCTGAGTCAAGACTTTGCACATGGTGCCGACTACGCCAAACTTCACCTCAGTGCAGAGGCCCTCAACGGTCTGTTGAACGAAGGCGCCACCGCCCAACGCGGCGAGGGCGAACGTCAGAAGCAACAAAAAGTGGCCCACTTCCGTGAAGCCATGGAATGGTTGCTAACCCAAGCTGAAAATTCAACCCAACGTCAGCGCTACAAAGGTTTGGGTGAAATGAACCCCGAGCAATTGTGGGAAACCACCATGGACCCCAACGTACGCCGCCTGTTGCAAGTGCGTATCGAAGATGCCATTGAAGCCGACAAGGTGTTCAGCATGCTCATGGGCGATGAAGTGGAGCCTCGTCGCGACTTCATTGAAACCAACGCTTTGCGCGCGGCCAATATCGACGCCTGATCAGGCTGAAAACAAACGCACGGCCCACCAACGCAGCCACAACCCCAAGCGGGTGGTGGCGCCCATGGTGGGATGATGGACCCTACCATCGGGCGTGATGACGACATAAGCAGGCACTCCGCCCAAACCCAATGCCTGCGACATCTCACCACTGGGGTCGATGATGACTGGCCAATGCAAACCTTTTTGTTGCATGACACGTTGAACGCGTGCTGCATCTCCCGAACGCATGGCAACGGTCAGTACGGGCATTGAACTGCTCACCAAATCGTCCACCATGGGCGCATCGATTTTGCATATGGGACACCACTCGGCCCACACATGAAGCAGCACTGGCTGACCTGAAGCATGAGCGGTCATCCACTCTTGCAAGGTGATAGCGCCCACTCGATTTTGTAGGACTTGCGAAGACGATCCATCAGAAACCATTGGTGCTTGACGGCCGTCTACCCATTGCCAACTTTGCTGCATGTTGATGCGGTCTGCCACATGGCGCGTTTGCCAGGTTTGCACCACCCACACCACCACCAACATCAAACCCAAGGTTTGCAAACTCGATTTCAACCAACGCTTCCAACGGGGTGATGCGGGTGTGGTGTCACTCATAAAGCGACTCCTCGCCTTCGGGCCGGGTCTTGAAGCGTTTGTGTACCCAGTAATATTCAGCAGGATTTTTCAATATTTCCTGCTCTAACCAAGAGTAGTAAGTCCTCACGTCTTGCTCTGCGTCTTCGGTAGGCATCGCGCTCCATGGGTTACCAATCGACACTTCATAACCGCGACAGGTCATGCGCGTGACGATGGGAATCAACGATACATGACCCGATTGAGCCATGCGGGTGGGCGATGTCACGCACGCCGCAGGAACCCCAAAAAATGGGGCAAAGACTGTGCCCTGTTTTCCCAAATCCATGTCGGGCAGCAAATACAAAATTCCGCCATCGCGCAAACTCTGAATGATGGTTCGAGTGGTGCCATGTCTGAGCAATGCCAGTGGCCGCCCCCACCGAGTTCGACCTTGGTTGATCCAGTTGTCCATGCCTGGTTTGCCCGTGAGGGTCTTCATGCCAATGAACACACGCTGCGGAAACCAGGCGTTCAATCCCGTCCAAGCTGCATCCAAGCCCATGAAGTGGGCGCCCAACAAAATCTTTCCGCT
>JBEDMU010000148.1:0-11955 GCA_041170945.1 Pseudomonadota bacterium | reverse complement strand
GGGCACGGAATGCTGGCGCCTTCGCTCAGGGCAGGGCGCAAGCGTTGGCGGCTCATTTCGAGCAAACCAAACTTGCTAATCGAGCCAAATTGAACGCGTGCACGGTCTTGGCGCAACGAATCGCGCAAACGGTTTTCGACTTCGCGGCGATTTTTCGACTCTTCCATGTCGATGAAGTCGATGACGATCAGTCCACCCAAGTCGCGCAAACGCGCTTGACGTGCCACTTCTTCGGCGGCTTCTAGGTTGGTGCGGAATGCGGTCTCTTCGATGTCACCACCCTTGATGGCGCGTGCCGAGTTGACGTCGACCGATACCAACGCTTCGGTGTGATCGATGACGATGGCGCCGCCGCTAGGCAACTGCACGGTACGGGCATAAGCCGATTCGATTTGGTGTTCGATTTGAAAACGCGAAAACAACGGTGAATCGTCGCGGTAGCGTTTGACACGGTGCCCATGTTCGGGCATCACGTGATTCATGAATTGATGTGCTTGTTCGAAAATGTCATCGGTGTCGATGAGCACTTCGCCAATATCCGAATTGAAATAATCACGGATGGCGCGAATCACCAAATTAGATTCTTGATAAATCAAGAATGCACCTTTGGCATTGGCGGATGCTTCGTCTACAGCTTTCCACAATTTCAGCAGGTAATTCAGATCCCACTGCAATTCAGATGCGGCACGTCCAATGCCAGCGGTACGAGCAATGATGCTCATGCCATTGGGATATTCCAACTGGTCGAGGGCGGCTTTGAGTTCTTGGCGGTCATCGCCTTCAATGCGGCGACTGACGCCACCACCACGTGGGTTATTGGGCATGAGCACCACATAACGACCCGCCAGGCTGATGAACGTGGTCAGGGCGGCCCCTTTGTTGCCGCGCTCTTCTTTTTCAACCTGAACAATCAGTTCTTGGCCTTCTTTGATGACGTCTTGAATGCGTGCCTGGCTGACAGAGACGCCTGGCGCGAAATACTGACGGGAGACTTCTTTGAAGGGCAAAAATCCGTGACGTTCTTCGCCGTAATCGACAAAACAAGCTTCGAGTGAAGGCTCGACTCGTGTGACGACGGCTTTGTAAATATTGCCTTTGCGTTGCTCGCGACCTTCGATTTCAATTTCGTAGTCGAGCAATTTTTGACCATCAACAATGGCCAGGCGACGCTCTTCGACTTGCGTCGCGTTGATCAGCATCCGTTTCATGATGCAATTTCCTCTCGTTAAGCAGGCTCAAATTCGAGCCATAGGCCCGGGTGGGACACGCCAACGATTGGGGGAACTGCCGGAGAAGCGTTTGCGGCTGGTCTGGCTTGGTGGCCTTTGTAGGCACACACCAGAGCAGGCCCAAGGCTTGGGCGCGTGATTCAGTGGCGCAATGTGAGCAGATGGCTGCACATGCCGTCAGTGAATCGAACAAAGCGTTGCTCGAGAGCGGCGCTTTGATCAGGTTATTCCATTGGTCGGTTGTGGCGGATCAGTATCCGGGCAACAAATGCCAGCTTGACAGCGAATAATCCCACTCGGGAAAAACAACAAACGGAAAGTACTGTCAAGCACTTGGCAACGGCTATTATATCGATCCTTCAACAAAAAGCATCCCCCTTGTCTACGCCTACTGTTCAATTGATCACGGTTGACGCCTCGAGCGAGGGGCAGCGGCTGGACAACTTTTTGATCAAAACCCTCAAAGGGGTGCCCAAAACCCACATTTATCGCATCATCCGTTCGGGTGAGGTACGGGTGAACAAGGGGCGGGTGCAAGCTGAACATCGCCTGGCTTTGGGTGAGGTCGTTCGAATTCCACCCGTGCGCACGGCAACCCCTGCCCAGGAAAACGAGTGGGTGCCTTCGCGTGAATTTCCCATTTTGTACGAAGATGACCACGTGTTGGTGATTGATAAGCCCGCCGGGGTGGCTGTTCACGGGGGTAGTGGGGTGGCATTTGGGGTGATTGAACAATTGCGCCAAGCCCGTCCCGAATCTCAATTTTTAGAATTGGTGCACCGTCTCGACCGTGACACCAGTGGTATTTTGTTGATTGCCAAACGACGCAGCGCGCTGACCCGATTGCAAGATCAGTTTCGTGGACGGGTACCGCAAAAGCGCTATTTGGCCCTGGTAAAAGGCAAATGGCCTGCTTCATTGCGCGTGATTGATATTCCTTTGTTTAAATACCTGACCCCCGCAGGAGAGCGCAGGGTCAGGGCCGTTGCTGCTGACCACCCGCAGGCCATGCGCAGCATCAGCCTCACGCGTTTATTGGCTCATGGGCAAGCCCCTGGGCAAGCAGGTGAAGCGAGTTTGTTAGAGGTGCACATCAAAACAGGTCGAACCCATCAAATCAGGGTTCACGTGTCGCACTCAGGGCATCCCATTGCGCTTGACGATAAATACGGCGATGAAATTTGGAATCAAACTTGTGAACAGGCCGGTTTGAAGCGCATGTTTTTGCATGCATGGAAATTGGTATTTGAACACCCGGCAAACAATCAAACCATCGAATTAAAAGCGCCATTGCCACTGGAATTGAAGAATTGGAGCCTTGATTTCATTGATTAAATAATCAATTTATTGGTGACATATTAACGAATTTGATCAATATTCAGGGTTTTGTTGTTGGCTCATTTGGATTGAATTAAATTCAATTACAATTCGCCGGTGTTTTAATAAACCCGTATGAAAGGATTTTTTCATGGCTACTTATCAAGAATTGATTTCTCAAGCAGAAGCATTGATGGCTCAAGCAGAGCAAGTGCGTAAAAACGAAATGGCCAATATCATTGCCGATATCAAGGCCACCATGAAAAAACATGGCATTACCCTCAAAGATTTGGGCGGTGGTGCAGCGCGCGGCGCCAAAGCTGGCTCTGGCGTGGTGAAGTATCGAAATGCCAACGGCGAAACCTGGACGGGTGGTGCTGGACGTCGTCCTGCTTGGGTCAAGGCCGCTCTGGCAGCTGGCGAAGATATTGAGAAATATCGCGTGTGATGACAAAAGGGCGTGCATTCGACCTGGTCGTTTTTGATTTGGACGGAACCCTATTTGATTCAACAGCCGCCATCACCCGGTCGATTCAGGCTGCTGTGACGGATGTTGGGGGCCGCACGCCCAGCAACGAGCAAGCTTCATGGGTGATTGGCCTGGGTTTACGCCAGGCCCTTGCCCATGCCGCTCCTGATGTGCCGGTTGAGCGCCACCCTGAGTTGATTTTGCGCTATCAGTACCACTTTGGGCGCGAGCTGAACCAGTTGCATTTTTTTGATGGCGTTGAAACGCTGCTCCATGACTTGCGTGAACGAGGATACAAAGTGGCGGTGGCCACGGGCAAGTCACGTCGGGGCTTGAACGAAATTTTGGATGGACGCTCCATCCGTTCATGGTTTGATGCCACTCGTACAGCGGATGAAACCGCTAGCAAGCCTGACCCCCAAATGCTGCACGAGTTGATGTGGGAGCTCGATGTGGCCCCTGAGCGCACCATGATGATTGGCGATACCAGCCACGACTTGTGCATGGCACACCGTGCATCATGCGCCCCTGTGGCCGTATCTTACGGGGCGCACAGCCCCGAGCATTGGCACGACTGTCCACCTGTTTTTGTGGCACCATCGGTGCCCCAATTGCATGAATGGATCGTTCAACATGGTTGATTCGCCGCTTCCGGCTTCCTCAGTTGTCATTTGCGCCAGTCACGACTTGATGGAGGGTGGCGATGGGGTTCGTTTTGAAGTCGATTTCCAAGGTGAAACCTGCAGTGCATTTGCAGTGCGTTTTGACGGTCAGGCCAAAGCATTTTTGAATCGCTGTCCGCATGTCGATGCCGAGCTCGATTGGATGCCCGGAAAGTTTTTTGATTCAGAGGGTTGCTGGCTGGTGTGTGCCTCGCATGGCGCTTTGTTTGATCCAGCGTCTGGTGATTGTGTGGCTGGGCCAGCCAAAAAGGGACTGTTGGCCTTGCAAGTGCAAGAACACAACGGTCAGGTGGTGTGGTTGTCACAACCTGATCTTGGTTTAACAGTTCCTGCGTCACAATCCGAATAGTTGTTTGGTTTTTTCTTCACTTATTCAAAAAGCTCCCCATGAGTTCTCCTCTGACTCCCGAATCTCAGCAATCGGTTGCTGCATCAGATGCCGCTGGTACGCCTGCGCAAAATCCAGCTGCTGCGCCCGAGGCCGCGGCCAATGGGTGGGAGCGCGATGCGCTTCGTGAGTTGTTGCAAATTCACTTGTCCGATCGCAAGTCGGAGCGGCGTTGGAAGTGGGTGCGCCGTGGTCTGCTGCTGGCCACCATCGCCTTGGTCATCATCTTGGCATGGCAAGGCACACGTTCAGACCAGGTGTCACCCAGTATGCCGCACACCGCCATGGTGGCCATTGATGGTGAAATTGCCTACGAGAGCTCTGCCAATGCCACACAAATCATTGAAGCGCTTCGTGATGCCTTTGAAGACAAAGGTGCGCGAGCTGTGGTGATGGTCATCAACAGCCCGGGCGGCAGTCCAGTGCAAGCGGGCATCATTCACGATGAAGTGCGTCGCCTGCGCAAATTACACGACAAGCCTGTGTACGCTGTCGTTGAAGATGTGTGCGCCTCGGCAGCTTATTACATTGCTGCTTCTGCCGATCAAATTTACGTAGACAAGGCCAGTTTGGTTGGCAGCATTGGTGTGATCATGGATGGCTTTGGGTTCACCGGCACCATGAAGAAATTGGGTGTCGAACGTCGCCTCATCACAGCGGGCGAGAACAAAGGTTTCTTGGATCCCTTTGGTCCTGAAAAGCCGCGTGAGCGCGAGCATGCGCAAGCATTGGTCAACCGCATTCACCAACAGTTTCAGCAAGTCGTCATCAATGGCCGAGGCGATCGACTGGCCGACCCCAAAGGCGTGTTTACGGGTTTGATTTGGACGGGTGATGAAGCGGTTCAAAAGGGCTTGGCCGATGGCCTTGGTAGCTTGGACAGCGTGGCACGCGAGGTGGTGGGGGCCGAAGAAATCATTGACTACACCTTGCGTGAAAACGTGGCTGAGCGCATTGCCAAACAGTTCGGCGCCTCATTGGCTGATGCTGCTGTTAAAACACTGGCGACTCCCAGCGTTCGTTAAAGCGCAGCTCAACGGCTGCTGCATTTGCAAGCCTTTTTAGCTGGCTGACGCCTCAAGCACCTTGCGCATTTTCTTGAGGGCATTGGCTTCGATTTGACGGATGCGTTCGGCGCTGACGCCAAACTCGGCAGCCAATTCGTGCAATGTTTTTCCACCAGAACCTTCGTCGTTGACATGCAGCCAACGCGCAGCAATGATTTGGCGTGATCGTTCGTCAAGTTCAGCCAGGGCGGTGGCAACACCATCGCTGGCCATGTGGTCGCGCTGACGCAACTCGAGCAAGTGACTGGGTTCTTGGCGCGAATCGCCCAAAGTGTGCACAGGCGAAAATTCGTCATCGTCGTGTGAGCTCGGATCAATCGAAACGTCGCCACCGGCCATGCGCAACTCCATTTCGACCACGTCTTGTGGACGAACCTTCAGGGTTTGCGCCATGGCATCGATCTCGCCCTGATGCATGGGGTTGAAGCCCAGGGTGTCGTCATCGCGTTGTGCTTGCAAATTCGCTTTGAGAGAGCGCAGGTTGAAAAACAACTTGCGCTGGGCTTTGGTGGTGGCCACTTTGACCATGCGCCAGTTGCGCACGATGTATTCGTGAATTTCAGCCTTGATCCAGTGCATGGCGTAGCTAACCAAGCGCACTCCTTGCGATGGGTCAAACCGTCGGACTGCTTTCATGAGGCCGACATTGCCTTCTTGAATCAGGTCGGCGTGGGGCAGGCCGTAACCCAAATATTGGCGGGCCACCGACACCACCAAGCGCAGGTGCGACATGACGAGCTTTCCTGCCGCATCGCGATCTTGGTGATCGCGCCACTGGCGTGCACACTCGGCTTCTTCTTCGGCAGACAACATGGGCAGGCGTTGGACTGCCGAAATATAGGCATCCAGATTGCCAAGCGGCGGCATGACCTCCCACGCAGAGCGGGCGGCCAAAGCGCGACTCGAGACGGGAACCAAAGCTGCTGTTGTCATGTGAGTAGAGACCTCCTGAATTCAGAAAATCTGTGTCTAAGGTGAAATATTAGCACTCTCTAGGCACGAGTGCTAGGTTCACTCGAATTCCATCTACGCCAATAGGAAATTTAAGCCTTACTGAACCAGTGCTTGAGCAAATTCGGCCGCTTTGAAGGTTTCGAGGTCAGCCAAGGTTTCGCCTACCCCAATGAAGTAAACGGGGATCGGGCGCTCCATGGCAATGGCGGCCAGTACTCCGCCTTTGGCGGTGCCATCGAGTTTGGTCACCACCAGGCCGGTCAGCCCGAGAGCGTCGTCAAATGCCTTGACTTGTGCCAAGGCATTTTGGCCGGTGTTGCCATCGATCACCAACAAGACCTCGTGTGGCGCGGTTTCATCGGCTTTGATGACCACCCGTTTGATCTTTTTGAGCTCTTCCATCAGGTGCAGCTGCGTAGGCAAGCGACCAGCGGTATCGACGATGACCACGTCTTTGCCCCGCGCCTTGCCGGCACTGACGGCGTCAAAAGAAACCGCTGCAGGGTCGCCTTGGTCTTGGCTGACGATGTCAACCAGGTTTCGATCGGCCCAAACGGTGAGCTGTTCGCGGGCTGCTGCGCGAAAGGTGTCGGCAGCCGCCAGCAGCACCGAGGCGCCAGCTTGGCTCAGGTGTCGAGTGAGTTTGCCAATGGAGGTGGTTTTGCCTGCGCCGTTGACCCCCACCACCATCATCACGGTGGGGTGGTGTTGCCCAATGCTCAGACTGCGCTCAAGCGGCGTTAACAGTTGGGTTAATTCGTCTTGCAGCACCTTGCGCAGTGCGGCAGGTTCTTCAATGCGTTCGGCGCGAACGCGCTCACGCAGTTTGTTCATGAGGTGTTGAGTGGCCTTGGAGCCGGTGTCGGCCATCCACAGTGCGGCTTCAAGCTCTTCAAACAGGGTTTCGTCGACTTGATGCAGACCAAAAACAGCGCCCAAACTGGACCCTGTTTTGCGCAGCCCAGCGCTTAAGCGTTGCAACCAACCCTTTCGCTGGGAGGCATCAGCAGGGGGCTCAACCGATGAAGCAACAGGCGTGGCAGTTCCAGAGGTTGCGCTGGCAATCTCGGTGCTGGGGGTGGATTTTTTGCGAAAAAAACTGAACATGAGAGCTTCTTACAATCACACCATTGTATGAAACCTCGCAAACCACCTTCTTCGCCTGCCCAACGCTTGCCTGCCTCTGCTCATGAGGTGCGCATTTTGGGGGGGGCACTCAAACGTTCTAAGCTACACGTGCTGGACGCACCTGGCTTAAGGCCCACGCCATCTCGTGTGCGCGAGACCCTGTTCAATTGGTTGGGTCAAGACCTATCGGGTTGGCGTTGTATTGACGCCTTTGCCGGTACAGGGGCACTGGGAATTGAAGCTGCTTCGCGCGGTGCCAGCGAGGTCATGCTTATTGAGCAATGGCCACCTGCGGCCAAGCGCCTTCAGGCCGAGGTTGAACGATTGGCTGTGGATTCGGTGGTCAAAGTGTGTGCAGGCGATGCCCTGGTGCACATGCAGCGTGTCAAGCCAGCCGCCTACGATGTGGTGTTTATTGATCCACCGTTTGCCCATGCAGCTTTGTTTGCGAAAGCCCTGCAGGCAGCGGCTCGTTGTGTGATGCCCGATGGGTGGGCATATCTTGAGGCCCCTGAGGCGTGGTCGCAAGAGCGTTTGGCGCCATTGGGTTGGAGCTTGATTCGCACAGGTCATGCCGGGGCTGTGCACTATCACCTTTTGCAGCGCAAGGATGTTGTTGTTTCGACCCACTCGGGCGTATCATCCAACACCACTTCATCTTGATAGCAGCTTCATCATGACCACGCCACGTGCGCCTCGTACTGCCGTTTATCCCGGAACCTTTGATCCCATTACCCTGGGGCACGAAGACGTGTTGCGCCGAGCAGCGCTGTGTTTTGATCGACTGGTGGTGGGCGTGGCGGTAGCGCATCACAAAACCCCGTGGTTTGATTTACAAGATCGCATCGCTATGGTGACGCAGGCGTTGCAGAGCTGCGACAACGTGCTTGTTTTGCCATTTGATGGTTTGTTGGTTGATTTTTGCGAACAACACCAAGCACAAGTGGTGTTGCGTGGCGTGCGCAACTTGGTTGACTTTGAGTTTGAATCACAACTCGCGGTGATGAATCGCAAGATGCGGTCCACTCATGAAACCTTGATGATGGTTCCTCAGCCTGAGTGGAGCGCAGTCTCCAGCACCATTGTTCGAGAAATTGCGCGTTTAGGCGGCCCTCTTGACGGCATGGTCAGCACTGAAGTGGCGGCTCGTTTGCAGGCCCGAGTGGCCCGAGATGCCTCTCGCTAAGCTGGCCAGTGTGGCTTCAACTACGCATCAGGTCGATCATTCATGACACTCAAAATCACCGCCGATTGCATCAATTGCGATGTGTGTGAACCGGTCTGCCCCAACCAAGCCATTTCTATGGGGCAAGAGCATTACATCATCGACCCCAATCGCTGTACCGAGTGTGTTGGGCACTTTGATGAACCCCAATGCGTGAGTTTGTGTCCGGTAGACTGCATTCCCAAAGACACCGATCACCACGAAACCCGCGAGCAATTGTTGATCAAGTACGAACGATTGCAGGTGATGGCCAAGCCATCATGAAATTTGTGGCGGACGTGCGGGCTTGGCGCGTTCGGGTTGAGAGGTGTGAATGGCTTTGGTGGCATCGGCCATTTGGCCATCGAGCAACAACGAATGTGCTGCCAAGGCGCGATCAATCGCCACATGAATGGCGTCCCATTGGTCGCGCGGTGGCTTTTTAAGCACCCATGCCGCAACCTCTGACTTATCTCCCGGATGCCCAATGCCAATGCGCAAGCGCCAGTAATCGGCACTGCCTAGCTGGGCATGAATATCGCGCAGTCCGTTGTGACCCGCGTGTCCACCCGCTTGTTTGATGCGAATGTCACCCGGCGGAAGGTCGAGCTCATCGTGAGCCACCAACACCGATGAAGGAGGAATTTTGTAAAAGCGAGCCAGTGAACCCACAGACAAACCACTGCGGTTCATGAACGTGCTGGGTTTGAGTAACCACACGGGCTTGCCGTGCCACTGGGCTTTGGCTACCCAGCCGTGGTGCGAACGATCGGCCTGAAACGAAACCTTGAGCAGGTGCGCCATTTCGTCGATCCACCAGAACCCGGCGTTGTGCCGGGTGTCTTCGTATTCAGCGCCCGGATTTCCCAGGCCCACCAGCAGTTGGAACATGTGAAGGGCCTAGGAAGTGGGGCTGGCTACCAAGCAATCGCAGAGCGATTACTTCTTGCCTTTGCCTTTGGCAGGTGCAGCTTCGGCAGCAGCGCCTTCAGCAGGAGCAGCGACCACTTCTTCTTTGGGCTCAACCGCGCTGGCGACGGTCAGGTTGCCACGGCCGTGGGTGACCACTTTGACGCCGTTGGGCAGCTTGAGATCGCTCACATGCAGGCTTTGTCCCTTGGTCAAACCGCTCAGATCAACGGTAATCGACTCGGGCAGGGCAGTGGCCAAGCACTCGATTTCAATTTCGGTCATGGCGTGGTTCACCAAGCATTTGTCGGCCTTGACGGCGGGGCACTCAGCTTCGCCAACAAAGTGCAGGGGCACTTTTTTGTGCAAACGGGTGCGGGCATCGACGCGTTGGAAGTCGATGTGCAACACTTGCTGTTTGAAGGGGTGATACTGCACGTCACGCAACACCACTTGTTCGGTTTTGCCGTTGATTTCCATCTCGAGAACGGTGCTGTGGAAAGCTTCTTTTTTAAGCGCAAACCACAGGGCGTTGTGATCGATTTCGATGAGGCTAGGGGTGACGGTACCACCGTAAACGATGCCAGGTGCGCGACCGGTGTTACGCAGGCGACGGCTGTTACCAGTGCCTTGTTTGGCACGTTCAAATGCGACGAATTTCATTGATGACTCCAGATCCGGGTGGGCTCCCGGAACAATCGAGGGATTTCATGGCCCTCGGTTACAACATGCCGCCAAGTCACAGGAGTCACGTAGACCGACCTGCGGTTGGGGCGCCTTTTGAAGCGGCGCAACCCTCTTAGAAGAGGTGATCTTGCTCCGCAAACAAACTCATGACCGATTCACCCGAAGCAATGCGCGAAATGGTTTCGGCAATGAGCGGGGCAACCGACAGCTGACGGATTTTAGTACAAGCTTGGGCTGCTGATGAAAGCGGAATGGTATTGGTGACCACCACTTCGTCGAGCGCTTTGCCATTGCTGATGCGTTCGATAGCGGGGCCAGAGAAAACGGGGTGGGTGCAGTAAGCGTAAACGCTCTTGGCGCCACGGGCTTTGAGCACCTCTGCAGCTTTGACCAAAGTGCCGGCGGTATCGATCATGTCGTCCATGATGACGCAGTTGCGGCCTTCGATGTCGCCAATGACGTGCATGACTTCGGAGACGTTCGCTTTGGGGCGACGCTTGTCGATGATGGCCATGTCACAGCCTAGTTGTTTGGCTAGGGCGCGCGCACGCACGACACCGCCGACGTCGGGCGATACCACCAACAAGTCTTGGTAGTTTTGGGCGCGCAAGTCGTGCAACAGCACGGGCGAAGCGTAGATATTGTCAACAGGAATGTCGAAAAAACCCTGAATTTGGTCGGCGTGAAGGTCCATGGTGAGCACGCGGTTGACGCCCACGGCTTGCAACATGTTGGCCACCACCTTGGCGCTGATAGGCACACGGCTGGAACGGGGACGACGATCTTGGCGTGCGTAGCCAAAGTAGGGGATGACCGCAGAAATAGTCACGGCCGATGCGCGCTTGAGAGCGTCGACCATGATGATGAGTTCCATCAGGTTTTCGTTGGTGGGAGCGCAAGTAGACTGGACCACAAAAACGTCACGAGCGCGAACGTTTTGGGTGATTTCAACGGTGACTTCACCATCAGAGAACCGGCCAACATCGGCCTGGCCTAGGGTGGTGTTGAGGTCTTTGGCGACTTCGCTGGCAAGGGCCGGATTGGCGTTGCCCGTGAAGATCATGAAATCAGGCAGAGACGTTGCCATGTGGACCAACCCTGTGCAGATGCCACGAAAGTGGCTGTTGATGGTTCATGAACATTTGGCAGGGGAGGAAGGATTCGAACCCTCGCATGTCGGAATCAAAATCCGATGCCTTGACCAACTTGGCGACTCCCCTACACGGGTACCCGACCGAAATCAGATACCTTTAACCTTGCGTAGCCGTGCATTTTAGCAAACTGAAGAACCACCAGAACTAGCAGGAACCCAATGTGCCAGCGGATGCACCGCTAGACTTTGAAAACAACCCGACCAATGAACGCTTGGCAACGACGACAGCGAAACTGTTTTGCCGGGCGGCAACAGTGCAAATACGGCACTGCCAGATCCTGTCATGCGAGGCTCAAGGCCCAAATCACGCAAATCTTGCAAACATTGGCCAATAGAAGGTTCTATCTTGACGGCCACGTCTTGCATCACATTGCAACCCCACTGAAGGCTTGCCATCGTTTGATGCGTTAAACACTGATTTGCGCTTAGGTTAAGCTGCTTAACAAAGCCTGAAATTGTAGCACGGGTTACGTCTCTTTTTAAAGAGGAGTCGCCAAAAATGGCCGGTGTAGATACCCCAGCTAAGGGTTTGGCAATCACGCAGTCAAACTGAGGAAGAGACAAAGGGGTGAGTTTCTCGCCGACCCCTTCTACCCATGCCGAATGACCACCAATAAAAAAGGGAACGTCGGCACCCAATTGCAAACCCAGTTCCATGAGCTGCTGGGCTGATAAATTGACATTCCACATGCGGTTCAGGGCCATCAGGGTGGTCGCGGCGTCTGATGAGCCTCCTCCCATTCCGGCCTGGGTGGGTACATGCTTGC
>JBEDMU010000147.1:0-7391 GCA_041170945.1 Pseudomonadota bacterium | reverse complement strand
ATGTCACCATCGACTCTGGAGCAGGCTCCTCTGCAGCAGTCAACCGAGTAGCATCTGGAGCATATGACCTCGGGTTTGCAGACATGGCTGCGCTGATGGAGTTCCATGCCAACAACCCCGAAGCCCCTAACAAGCCCGTGGCGGTGATGGTGGTATATGCCGACACTCCTGCTGCAGTAGTGGCCTTGAAAAGTAGTGGAATCAAGTCATCAAAAGATTTGAATGGGAAGAAAATGGGGGCCCCCGTTTTTGATGCAGGGCGTAAAGCTTTTCCGATATTTGCTAAGGCAAACAACATAAGCAATGTCACATGGACTGCTATGGACCCACCTTTGCGCGAAACAATGCTCATCAAGGGAGATGTGGATGCAATCACTGGATTTACATTCACCTCAGTTTTAGGCCTGGAGGCACGCGGAGTCAAGCCTGAGGATATTGTCACCATGCTTTATGCTGAAAACGGTGTTAAGTTATACGGCAACGTCATCATCGCGACTCCCAAACTCATCAAAGAAAACCCGGCTGCCATCAAAGCGTTTTTGAGCGCATTTGTGAAAGGTGCCAAAGACGTGATGGCCAACCCTGACGCAGCGATCGAAACGGTCAAAGCACGCGATGGCATCATCAATTCAGCCCTCGAATCACGTCGTCTGAAAATGGCCATTCAAACGGCCGTAGCCACACCAACAGCCAAAAAAGAAGGCTTTGGTCAAATCAGCGAACCTCGTTTGGCATTGATGGCTAGTCAGGTGTCTGATGCCTACGGCACCAAAACCCGTGTCGACCCCAAAGCGGTTTGGAACGGTAGCTTCCTGCCTGCCAAAGCCGAGCTCAACATTCTCAAATGAACTTGGCCGGCCTTAGCTGGTTATTGAGCTGATCATGGCCAGACGAACATCACGTCTGGCCTTTTTCTTGATTTGACGAATACGCCATGAATCCACCCACACTCATTGACAGCAACGAAGCATTTGTGAACTTTGAAGACGTTTGGCTGGCCTACAACCCAGAGCTACTGGCACAGGGTCATTTTGCAGTTGAAGCCATTGACCTCAAAGTGAAAAAAGGAGAGTTCATTGCGATTGTGGGTCCATCGGGTTGTGGCAAATCCACCTTCATGAAGCTCACCACGGGTTTGAAGCGACCTTCCAAAGGCTCCATCAAGGTGGACGGTCAGTTGGTCGATGGGCCGCTCAAAATTTCAGGCATGGCCTTTCAAGCCCCCTCTTTGTTACCCTGGCGCACCACTCTTGACAACGTGCTCTTGCCCCTAGAAATTGTCGAGCCGTATCGCAGCCAGTTCAAGGCTCGCAAAGCTGAGTTTGAAGCCAAAGCCGTCGCGTTGCTCAAAACGGTGGGATTGGCTGGTTACGAGCGAAAGTTTCCATGGCAGTTGTCTGGCGGTATGCAGCAACGCGCCAGTATTTGTCGAGCACTCATACACGAACCCAAAATGCTGTTGCTAGACGAGCCTTTTGGTGCACTTGATGCCTTTACGCGCGAAGAACTTTGGTGTGTATTGCGCGATTTGTGGGAAGCCCAGCGCTTCAATGTGATTTTGGTGACACACGACCTGCGTGAATCGGTTTTTTTGGCCGATACGGTCTACGTGATGAGTCGCAGCCCAGGTCGATTTGTTGAGCGTCGCGAAATCGACATTCCCAGAACGCGAGACCTTGAAGTCACCTACACCACTCATTTCACCGATATCGTTCATGAGCTGCGCGGTCACATTGGCGCGCTTCGCATGCAAGACGGCATCATCAACCAGTAAGGAGCAACACATATGAAAACCAAAGCTTCCGAACGTTGGTCACCTGTTATTTTGACCGTTGTGCTGTTGGCTATTTGGCAAGCCATCTGCACTATTTTTGAAGTGTCAGAGTTCGTATTTCCCAGCCCTGCAAGAATTTGGGAACAAACCCTTGAATATCACACGGTCATTGCCGGCCATGCGTGGCGCACCTTTTGGGTCACCATGGTCGGCTTTGCCATTGCTATTGTGGTAGGTGTGTTACTTGGGTTTTTAATTGGGAGTTCGCGCACCATTTATGCAGCGTTGTATCCGTTGCTAACGGCGTTTAACGCATTGCCCAAAGCTGCTTTTGTTCCTGTGCTGGTCGTTTGGTTTGGCATTGGGGTAGGTCCAGCCATTTTGACGGCTTTTTTGATCTCGTTTTTTCCGATCATGGTCAACATTGCCACCGGCTTGGCCACACTAGAGCCCGAACTTGAAGACGTGTTGCGAGTATTGGGAGCCAAACGCTGGGATGTATTGATCAAAGTTGGCTTGCCGCGCAGTCTGCCCTATTTTTACGGCTCACTCAAAGTGGCCATTACCTTGGCATTTGTGGGAACCACAGTTTCAGAAATGACCGCTGCCAATGAAGGAATTGGCTACTTGCTCATTTCTGCGGGATCTTCTATGCAAATGGGATTGGCTTTCTCTGGTCTGTTGGTGGTTGGTATCATGGCCATGATGATGTATGAATTGTTCAGTTACATCGAGAAGCACACCACCGCATGGGCCCACCGCGGATCCCAAAACCATTGAAATGATCGAATCGATACAAACTTTTTTTGCACCAGCAACCGATTGGCAGTGGCTTACCCTCCAGGTATTGGCTACCTGTGTACTCACCGTTGCTGTGAACTTTGTGTTCATGCGCATCATCGATGCACTTGAACACCTCACCAGCAAAACCACCTCCCTGTGGGATGACGACCTGCTAGAAGCCTTGAGGCTGCCACTGCGCTTATTTATCTGGACCATCGGCATCACGGCATCTGCCTATTGGATTGAGCTGTCAACTGACACCGTTTTGTTCAAGCACCTGCCTGAAATTCGGCGTGTGGCTTACATTGCCATTGGTGCTATGTTCTTCCACCGTTTGGTGCGAATGACCGAGGCCCATCTGATAGACCCCAACCGCATGAATAAGCCTATGGACACCACCACGGCTCGTGCGGTTGGCAACGTGGCTCGTATCAGCATCGTGGTGCTGGCTGGGTTGATTATTTTGCAAACGTTGGGGTACTCGGTGTCGGGTATTTTGGCATTTGGCGGCATTGGGGGTATTGCCGTCGGCTTTGCTGCCAAAGATTTACTGGCCAATTTTTTTGGTGGTCTGATGCTGTATTTGGACAAGCCATTTGCAGTGGGAGACACGGTTCGTTCACCCGATCGCGAAATTGAAGGCACCATTGAAGACATTGGATGGCGCATCACCCGCATTCGCAACCTTGAGCGACGTCCAGTCTATATTCCGAACTCCATGTTTTCAAATATTGCTGTTGAGAACATTACCCGCATGAGCCACCGACGCATCAACGAATGGCTGGGAATTCGCTACGAAGACATGAGCAAGGTGCCAGGCATTGTGAATGACCTGACCATGATGCTCAAGCGACAACCCTTGGTAGCAACCGACGAGCCCATGATTGTTCAGTTGGACAAGCTGGCAGACTTCAGTGTTCAGATTCGCTTGATGTGTCACGTATCTGAAACCAGCTTGGCTTATTTCGACATCAAGCAAGAGATTTTGCTGCAAGCCGCTCAAATCATTCATGCGCATGGTGCTGATTTCGCTTACCCCACTCAAACCTTGCATATACAAAAATAAAACCCGCTAAGGCTATGCCTTGCGGGTTTTCGAGTGGGAGATATGAGTTGCTGTTGCTGTTGGCGTATTAAATGCTAAGCAAAGAAACCGCTGCCAATATCGTACAAACGAAGGCCACCACATAGGAAACCGACCGACCAAGCCAACCTTTGGGGAGGCCAAAGTCGTGCAAGCTGTGATAGACGCGGTGTGCTGCGTGCCAAGAAAACAACCACACAATCACAAACAAAAACAGCTTACCTAGCCACGACTGAGCCAAGCTGGCAACTTTGGCATATGACAATGCATCGGGTGAGAACACCCAACCCATGGGCACCAAAATGCCGGTGGTGGTCACCAAAGCAAAACCCAGCAACGCGGCCAATACCCCGCCACCGCCAAACATCACCCACAAAATAGGGGCATGAGATCTTTTTTTCATGATTGCCACCATCCAAAAATAAGCCATGACACGACGGTTGCCAAGACAGCAACAGCCCAACCTGTTCGGGTGATCGTGGCGTCTTTTAAACGCTCATGACCAATAAACACCATGGGCATGGTTTTGGGCATGATGGCGAACCAACTCCATGCATGAACCGCCATTGATGCAGCCAACAGCACGTGCAGCAGCACCGACCAAGGTGACTGCATGGCTGATAACCAACCATTCCAAGCTTCTTCACCACGAGCCAAGCTGACCAAACCCCAGGTCAGAATCACGGCATAAATTTCTACGCCAAAGGATGTGACCTCACGCAAAATGTATTTTTGGAAAAACGGGTTGCGGTTCCACCAACCATTCATAGAGCGCACATAACCCTTGTGCCTTGGGAATTGCGGATGACTCATGATGCCTGGCCTTCCTTAGATGCTTTGCCGGCCAAATAGTGAATGAAGTAATCCATGGCACTGACTGGCTTGTTTTGGTTAACCGCGTTGGCTGGATCTACCCCTTTAGGACAAACCTCTGAGCAATAACCCACCGCCATGCAGCTCCATACACCGTCTTCAGAATTCAACACTTCCATGCGCTCTGCCTTGCCGCCGTCGCGGGTATCGGCGTTGTAGCGATGCAGCAAAGCCAGTGCGGCGGGACCCGTGAACTCGGGGTTGAGCCCGTACTCAGGACAAGCTGCATAGCACAGCATGCAATTGATACAGGAGCTGAACTGCTCGATTTCCTCGAGTTGACGAGGTGTTTGCAGATACTCGCCCTCTTCTAGCGTACGTGGCGTTTTGGGGATGATGTAGGGTTTGATCGATTCGAGTTTTTCAATGAATACATTGGCATTGACCACCAAGTCTCGCTCAATCGGGAAATGATGCAAGGCTTCAACCTTGATGGGCCCCGGCGCAAATTCGCGCAAGAAAGTCTTGCACGAAAGCGATGGTGTTCCGTTGATCATCATGCCGCAGCTGCCACAAATGGCCATGCGACATGACCAACGAAAAGACAACGAGCCGTCCTGATCATCTTTGATTTGCTGTAGGCCTTGCAACACCGACATATCGTCGGTGTAGGGCACTACAAAACTCTGCCACACAGGCTCCTGGTCTTGTTCCGGACGGAACCGCAGCACCTGGATCTCGATAGTTTGGGTTGCTGAATCAGACATGGAATTTCCTTAGGATTTGTGCTGTGCCTCGGCCGCCTCACCCGCAGCGCCATACACCCGTTGTGCAGGCTGCGATGTGGTGATCTTGACGGATCCGTAATCAACGCGAGGGGCCTGTCCTTCAACGTAATACGCCATGGAATGCTTGAGCCATTGCACGTCGTCTCGTTCGGTATAACCGTCGAGACGCTGGTGAGAACCCCGTGATTCTTGGCGACGCAAAGCTGAATGAGCCATGGCTTCGGCCACATCAATCATGTATGACAGCTCGATGGTCACCAACCAATCAGTGTTCCAACCTTTTGACTTGTCATCAATTTGGATATGCTGAGCTCGCTGTTTGAGTTCGGCCAACTTGTCACATGCTGCTTGCATGGTGTCGCCCGAGCGATAAATGCCACAACCGTCTTCCATGGCTTTGGCCATTTCTTTGCGGATGGTGGCTACTCGTTCATCGCCCTTTTGTTGCACCACTGACAATGCCTTGGCTTTCGCAGCTCGTGCCAGGTCATTCAGCACTGCCTCGTTGCCATAAGCATGGGCTTTGGCGTGTAAAGCGGCTTGAGTACCCGCCACCTTGCCAAAAACCAGCAATTCGGTCAGTGAGTTGGAACCCAGGCGGTTGGCACCATGGATGCCCACACTGGAACATTCACCCACGGAATACAGTCCTTGCAATGGCGCTGCTGTGTTGCCATCAGCCATGATCCCGCCCATGGTGTAGTGAACCGCAGGCAATACAGGAATTGGGGTTTTGGCTGGATCGATACCCAAATACTCAACAGCCAACTCGTAAATTTGCGGCAAACGTTCACGAAGCTTGGCTTCCCCTAAGTGACGCAAGTCGAGGTTTACCACGTGTCCATGAGGACCATTGACGGTACGACCCTTTTGCTTCTCATGCCAGTACGCTTGACTTAATCGATCGCGTGGACCCAGCTCCATGAATTTGTTGCGTGGCTCGGGCAAGGCAGGACCCAGTCCGTAATCTTGTAGATAACGATATCCGTCGTTGTTGGTGAGGAAACCGCCCTCGCCTCGGCAGGCCTCGGTAAACAGCAGGCCGGTGCCTGGCATACACGTGGGGTGGTATTGCACAAACTCCATGTCGCGCAAGGGAACGCCATGACGATACGCCAACGCCATGCCATCGCCCGTCACAATGCCGCCATTGGTATTTTCGCGGAACACTCGTCCGGCACCGCCTGTAGCCAACACAACAGACTTGGCCAGCACTTGTTTGAACGCACCCGTTCCGATATCAATGGCCACGACACCTTGGACACGTCCGTCGTGCACCAGCAAATCGGCACAGAAATGTTCGTCTAGTCGCTGAATAGAGGGGTACTTGATGCTGGTTTGAAACAGCGTGTGCAACATGTGGAAACCGGTTTTATCGGCAGCAAACCATGTGCGCTCGATTTTCATGCCGCCAAACGCTCGCACGTTGACATGACCATCGTCACGGCGACTCCAGGGGCATCCCCAGTGCTCCATTTGCACCAACTCGCGATGCGCCTGCCCGACGAAATACTCGACCACATCTTGCTCACAAAGCCAATCACCACCCGCCACCGTGTCGTGAAAGTGATGTTCGAGAGAGTCATGGGCCTGTGTCACTGCAGCCGACCCGCCCTCGGCAGCCACCGTGTGACTGCGCATGGGATAGACCTTAGAAATCAACACCACTTTAAGCGTGGGATCTGCTTCTGCGGCTGCAATAGCTGCACGCAAGCCACCACCGCCGGCCCCGACGATGACGACATCTGCTTTGATTGTTTCCATCAGCGTGTCCATTCAATATGTTGATACAAGCCACCAAAGAAGGTTTTTTTGACTTCTTTTTTCGGCTGCAGGTGAGCTGGAAGAAAGTCGCGCAACTCGCGACCCCAAAGGTCAATAGCAAACGGCTCTAAATATTTAAAGACGCCACGCATGAGCAACTTCAGCGGGTGAGCGGTACTGGGCTCGTGGTAATCGACCAAAACAATTTTTCCGCCCGGTTTGACCACACGCATGGCTTCAGCCAATGTCGCACGTCGAACATTCTCTGGCTGCTCGTGCAACAAAAAGAACAGCAACACTTGGTCATAGCTGGCATCTTCACAAGCCAGGTGTGAGGAATCTGCACGCAACAGAGCTACCTGTTCACAAGGGTTGGGAAGCTTTT
>JBEDMU010000146.1:0-9386 GCA_041170945.1 Pseudomonadota bacterium | reverse complement strand
CTTGAGTTGGTCGTCGCTCATGGCCTCCATTTGGGGCTCAAGAGCCTGAATTTTGGCAGCAACTTTGCGATATTGGCGCAGCAAGCGGTCGTTGCGGCTGCCAAAGAGTTTGGTGAGGATTTGAATGGCCATAACTTTCCATTTTACCGGGGCTGTATGCCAGATTTCACCCCCCTTGCCGGATAATCATGCCACCATGCCCGATTCTTCACACTCTTCGCAACCTGCAGGCTCTGTGCGGGTGATGCAGGCTCTGAATAGCGATCCTACCCTGCAGGGCTTGGCTCATACCCTGCAGCGATCCAGTCAACGCCTGCTTGCCGTGCGTGCCTGCATGACCGACCCCCTGTGGAACACGCTCAAACCAGGCCCTTGTAGCGATACGCATTGGGTCATTTTGACGTCTCAAGCAGCTGTGGCGGCGCGGCTGAAATGGCTCAAGCCTGTGATTGAAGCCAAACTGCTCGAGACCGAAGGCAGACCCATTGAAGTGGAAATTAGGGTGTTTGCAGGCTAAGAGAAAGGCCCCAAACAAAAAGGCCTGAGAACTCAGGCCTTTGAATGATGGTGCCGCTTGTCGGATTCGAACTGACGACCTACCGCTTACAAGGCGGTTGCTCTACCAACTGAGCTAAAGCGGCACGCTAAAAAATCAAGAAGAGATTGTAACGGACTCAAGCGACTGATTTTGCAGTCGACTCACATTACTTCACTCGACGCAAAAAAGGCTTCACAACAGCACCTCCCGCAGCAGGTGAGGAGCCACCCGTACCCAAGGGATTGGATTCTTCGGTTGGCGAGGGCTCAGTGGGCGGTTGCGGAGCAGGCTCGGGCGGCTCAAACGACATTCCCTCACCTGTTTCGCGTGCGTAAATGGCCACCACATGTGACATGGGGACCATGATGTCGTGCACTTGGCCCGAAAAACGCCCTTTGAATGAGAGCATCTCGTTGTCGATGCGCAAACCTTGGGTGGCGTCGTAACTGACATTGAGCACGATTTGACCATCTTGCACAAACGCCATGGGCACTTGCACTCGTTCGTCGACCCATACCGCCACATAAGGCGTATAGCCTTGGTCAGCGCACCACTCATGCAGCGCACGAACCAAATACGGACGGGTCGACAAGCTCACTTGCGCATGACCTTTTCAGAAGGCGTGAGTGCTTCAATGTAGGCCGGGCGAGAAAAAATACGCTCGGCATACTTGAGCAACGGCGCTGCATTTTTTGACAGCTCGATGCCATAGTGGTCAAGACGCCACAACAAAGGAGCAATCGCCACGTCAAGCATGCCAAAGTTTTCGCCCAGCATGAATTTGTTTTTCAAAAACACGGGTGCCAACTGCGTCAGTCGATCGCGAATATGCGAGCGTGCTTTTTCAAGCGCCTTTTCGTTGCCACGGTTGTTGCGGTTTTCGAGAGTGGCCACGTGAGTGAACAGCTCTTTTTCGAAGTTGAGCAAAAACAAACGCACACGGGCCCGATCAACTGGATCGCCAGGCATCAGCTGGGGGTGGGGGAAGCGCTCGTCGATGTATTCGTTGATGATGTTTGATTCATACAAAATCAAATCACGTTCGACCAAAATGGGCACTTGACCATAAGGATTCATGACCGCAATGTCTTCTGGCATGTTGTAAAGATCGACGTCGCGAATCTCAAAATCCATGCCTTTTTCAAACAAAACAAAACGACAGCGGTGCGAGAAGGGGCAGGTTGTGCCCGAGTACAGAACCATCATGGCTCACATTCCTTTACAAAAAAAAACAGTGGCCGGCGGCCACTGTTGATGTGCTTGCCAGCAAGGCGTGATTATTTCACGTCTTTCCAATAAGCCTTGCTCAAGCGCCAAGTGACAAAAATCAAGAGCAAAATGAACAAAACCACATACTTACCCAAAGCTTGACGCTCGAGCTGCACGGGCTCACCCATCCACTGGAGATAGGCTACCAGAT
The DNA here is from genome assembly GCA_041170945.1 of Pseudomonadota bacterium. Classification (GTDB taxonomy): domain Bacteria; phylum Pseudomonadota; class Gammaproteobacteria; order Burkholderiales; family Burkholderiaceae_C; genus RS62. The sequence goes on along the minus strand of JBEDMU010000146.1, from coordinate 7,428 downwards.
CGGCCACAGCAGAGTCAAATTGTTCGGGAGCCATGGTCGATTGCATGTTCCACAACACGTTGGGCATGCCTACGCTAGGAAACACATGGTTGTTCCAACCAGTAGGTTTGGTTTCGTCAACGTAAAAACCACGCAAGAAGCTGTAAAGGTAGTCAGCCCCAGAACCTGCACCGCTGGCGCGCGAACGAGCAATCACCGTCAGATCGGGCGGGTTGGCACCAAACCACTCTTTGGCCTGCTTAGGATCAATGGGAGACACCATCATGTCACCCACTTTGGGGGTGATGAAGTTGTAGCTCTCCATGATTTGCTTGTCTGTTAGGCCGATATCGCGCAAACGATTGAAGCGCATGTAGGCGGCCGAGTGACAGCTGAGGCAGTTATCGACAAAAATTTTGGCACCACGCTGCAAAGCCTGTTGGTCTTCGAGCAAGTAAGGAGCCTTGTCGAGTTTGATGTCGGCACCAGACGATGCCTGAGCAGTGGCCACCACAGAGCAACCGAGCATCAACGAAATCAGAAATTTTTTCATGTTGGATTCTCCGGCGGATCAGTGGGCCTTGAAGTTGATGCGTGTCGGCACAGGCTTGAACGTACCTTTGCGGCTCCACCAAGGCATGAGCAAGAAGAAAGCAAAGTAAAGCACCGTGCCGACTTGAGAAATACGCTCAAACACAGGGGTGGGCGCCTGAATGCCCAAGTAACCCAAAATGGCGAAGTTGATGACAAACACCACCAAGATCAATTTGTGGAAACCAGGACGGTAGCGAATGGAACGTGCGGGGCTTTGGTCGAGCCAAGGCAAGAAGGCCAGGATAACCACGCTGGCACCCATGACGATCACACCCCAGAATTTGGCATCGAGCACAAACATGAGGGCCACACCAATGGCCGCACCCAAAAGCGCACCAATTTTGCCTTTGGCCGTGCTGGCCGACTTGGCACCCAGCAACCCTGCCAAACCTGTGCATGCAATCAACACGTACATCATTTCAGCCGTGGTGGCACGCAACATGGAGTAGTAAGGAGTGAAGTACCAAACGGGGGCAATGTGATTGGGCGTTTTGTAGGGGTCGGCAGGAATGAAGTTGTTGAACTCCAAGAAGTAGCCACCCATTTCAGGCGCAAAGAACACCACCGCACAGAACACCAACAGGAACACCGACACGCCAAAGATGTCGTGAACCGTGTAGAACGGGTGGAAAGGAATGCCATCGGCAGGCTTGCCGTTGGCGTCTTTGGCTGCGTTAGGACCTTTGATTTCGATGCCATCGGGGTTGTTAGAGCCGACGTCATGCAAGGCAAAAATGTGCGCTGCAACCAGACCGATGAGCACCAGAGGAACGGCGATCACGTGGAAGCTGAAGAAGCGGTTGAGGGTGGCATCGCCCACCACAAAGTCGCCACGAATGAGCAGCGCCAAATCAGGACCCACAAACGGAATAGCAGAGAACAGGTTCACGATCACCTGAGCGCCCCAGTAAGACATTTGTCCCCAAGGCAACAGGTAGCCCATGAAGGCTTCGGCCATCAGAGCCAAGAAAATGAGCGTACCGAAGATCCAAACCAACTCGCGGGGTTTGCGATAGCTGCCATACAGCAGGCCGCGGAACATGTGCAGATAAACCACCACAAAGAAGGCAGAAGCCCCAGTGGAGTGCATGTAGCGGATGAGCCAGCCATAGGGAACTTCACGCATGATGTACTCAACCGAGCCAAAGGCCAAGGCTGCATCAGGCTTGTAGTGCATGACCAAGAAAATGCCGGTGACGATCTGAATAGCCAGAACTACAATCGACAAAACCCCAAAGATGTACCAAAAGTTGAAATTTTTGGGGGCATAGTATTCGGACATGTGCGTACGGAACGCATCAAATGCCGTGGGGAACCGGTTTTCAAACCAGTTGGTCACCTTGGCGGCCGCGGAGGCATCGGGTGAGATTTCTTTGAATTCAGCCATGGATTTATCCTCGAGTCGTCAGGTTCAGGCTTGTTTGTCTTCACCGATCAACAGAACGTTGTCGGAAACATACATATGGGGAGGAATTTCGAGGTTGTCGGGAGCGGGTTTGTTTTTGAACACGCGGCCGGCCAAATCGAAAGTGGAACCGTGGCAGGGACAGAAATATCCACCCTCCCAGTTATCGGGCAAAGAGGGTTGTGCACCGGTTTGGAATTTGTCGACCGGAGAGCAACCCAAGTGAGTGCAAATGCCGATGCCCACAAACACTTCAGGCTTGATGGAGCGGTGGCGATTTTTGGCGTACTCGGGAGTAGGCAACGCGTTGCGGTCAGACATAGGGTCTGCCATTTCACCATCCATTTTTTCAAGAGCAGCCAATTGTTCAGGGGTGCGACGCATGATCCAGACGGGTTTGCCGCGCCACTCAACCGTGAGTTTTTGGCCGGGCGCCAGACTGGTGATGTCGACCTCGACAGAAGCCCCAGCAGCTTTGGCACGCTCTGAGGGTGTGATACTGGCCACAAAAGGCACCGCGGTAGCTGCGGCACCGACACCACCTACCGCACAGGTAGCCAGCAACCAGGTGCGACGTTCCTTGTTTACGCTTGATTCGCTCATCTTGAACTTTCCATGCATCTTAAGATCGGATTAGGGTGAACCCCTAGACCGCCATTGTAACGACTGCGCCCCAACCCTCGCTGACAAGAAAAGCGGAGGCAGTCAAAGCCCCGATTTGACCAATCGCTGCGCCCACTGCACCGCAGTAGCGAAACTGGCCTGATTGGCCTTGGCATGCCCTGCAATTGCGAAGGCCGTTCCATGGTCAGGACTTGTCCGTATAAATGGTATACCGAAGGTGACGTTGACTCCAGTGTCAATTCCCATGTATTTGACTGGGATCAATCCGTGGTCGTGGGTCATGGCCAACACCACATCAAATTGACCTTGTCTGGCCTGCATGAAAACCGTGTCGGGAGGCCAAGGTCCAGACACAGACAACCCCAACTGTTGAGCTTGTTGCACCGCGGGTGCAATGTGTTGAATTTCCTCGTCACCAAACTGCCCCCCCTCGCCCGCATGGGGGTTGAGTCCGGCCACTGCCACACGCAAAGATGCAACTTGTGAGGAATTGGGCCAATTGCGGTAAATGCCCATGATGGCGTTAAACACATGTTCTTGGGTGACATACGCGATGGCCTGCCGCAACGAGCAATGGGTGGTGAGCAACACCGTACACAGCTCTTCGTTGGCCAACATCATTTGCACCGGTACGTCTTGCACCGATACACCCAGATGTTGAGCAGACCACTCTTGCAACATTTCGGTATGACCTGGCCAGGCGTATCCAGCAGCGTGCATGGATTCTTTGTGGATGGGCGCAGTAACCAACGCCCGGGCGTGTCCCTGCATACAAGCCCAAGCGCCCTGGCGAATGGCTTGAACAGCCATTTCACCCCCCACAGGGTCAATACAGCCCCATGCTGGCAACGCCGACTGCGCACAGGCTTGGTTGTCAACCACCCACACTTCGTGGGCCAACAAGGAATGGTTTTGAGCATGAAGCGCCGCATCTTGGGCCGTGGCAAAAACGCGCCATGTCCATGCTTGATGAAGGATGTGGGCCGCGCGCTGCAACGCGCGAAGATCTCCCGCCACCCACACGGGGGCATGACGTTGAGCTTCTTGTTGCCACCAACGCAACACAATTTCGGGACCAATCCCTGCGGGATCTCCCATGGAAATAGCCAGTGGCAGAAGATGCTTCATGCGGGATTGTCTATGTCAACAAACGAGGTTTCAATGCCCCACTGATCGTGAATGGCTTGACCCAAAGCCTGCACGCCGTAGCGTTCGGTGGCGTGATGCCCACAAGCCAGATATGCGACCCCACTCTCACGAGCCCAATGTGCTTGGGGTTCGCTGATTTCGCCAGTGATGTACAAATCGACCCCTTGATCGATAGCTGCTTGGAAAGTGCTCTGGGCCCCGCCCGTGCACCAAGCCACTCGTTGAATCATCTGCTTGGGGTTGCCTACACAGATACTGCTGCGCTGTAACTGAGCCTCAACGTGAGCCTGTAAATCGGCCAACCGGGTGGGACCTTGCATGGGTGTGCCAAGCCACCCCAAGTCTTGTTCTCCAAAACGGGCCAGAGGTTCGGGTGACAGGTTCAGCACCTTCGCCAATTGGGCATTGTTGCCCCAGACGGGGTGGGCATCAAGAGGCAGATGGTAGGCCAACAAATTGATATCGTGCTCGAGCAACAAACGCAAGCGCTCCCGCATCCACCCTTTGACGGTGCCGTCTTGACCACGCCAAAACAAGCCGTGATGCACCAGCACTGTATCGGCCCCTTGCTCGACCGCTTGCTGAATCAACGCCAAGCTAGCCGTGACCCCACATAGCACACGCGTGACCGTGTCGCGACCTTCCACTTGAAGGCCGTTGGGACCATAGTCTTTGAATCGCTGGGATTGCAATTCGGTTTGCAACCATTGTTCAAGTTCACGTCGATGCATGGTGTTGTCACAATCATTAATCACACGATTTCCCATTGTGCCAGCTTGAATTCAATACACATGGGGTGCAAGGTTGAGCATTTGACGAGACAATATTCACGATGAAACGCATTTGGCTGCTTTTTGCACAGGTCTTCACGGTGGTGGCTGCTGCACTGGCTGCAGCCTCTTGGATGGGCTGGACGCCTTCTTTCTGGACTTTGGGCTCCTCGGTTTCAGAAGGGCCTGTGGCCATGCAAGTGGCGCCCCAACGCGACCCCCTGCCTGCCGAAGGGGCGTTGAGTTTTCGGGTGGCCGCCGCAAGGGCTTCGCAGGCAGTGGTCAGCATCAACACACGAGCGCAACGTGGGGCATGGAGTGGTGATGCCCTGCACCGCTTCTTTGGCGTTCCCAACGACACCCCACAAACCGGTTTGGGATCGGGAGTCTTGGTCAGTGCTCAAGGGCACGTCTTGACCAACCACCACGTGGTTGACGGCGCTCAGTCCATTGAAGTGGTTTTAAGCGATGGTCGCAAAGCAGCCGCCACCGTATTGGGAACCGACCCCGAAACCGACTTGGCTGTTTTGGACATTGACCTTCCGAACCTGCCCGTGATGACCTTAGACTTGAAAAATCCGCTGCATGTAGGCGACAGCGTGCTGGCCATTGGCAATCCCTTTGGGGTTGGCCAAACCGTGACGTCCGGGATTGTCAGCGCACTGGGTCGCAGTGACCTAGGCTTGTCGACCTTTGAAAACTTCATTCAAACCGATGCCGCTATCAACCCCGGCAACTCTGGAGGTGCGCTGGTCAACGTATATGGTGAGTTGGTGGGCATCAATACTGCCATTTATTCTCGCAGCGGCGGGTCGATGGGCATTGGGTTTGCCATTCCGGTGAACTTGGTTCAGCAGGTACTCGTAGACATCGTGAAAGAAGGCCACGTGACGCGTGGCTGGCTGGGCATAGAGCCCCGCGACATCCAAGCCGAGTGGGCGGCGGAATTGGGAATTGAAGAAGTGCGTGGGGTGCTGATTGCCGGCGTTTTGGAAAAAGGTCCGGCCGATCGGGCAGGCTTGCGCGCTGGCGATGTGGTGACACACATCAATGCTCAGCCCGTTCCATCTGTTTCAAGGTTGTTGACTGAGGTAGCGGCCATCAAACCGGGACAAAGCGTGAAGCTTCAGGTCAAGCGCAAGAAACAAACCTTGCAATTGCAAGCGACCGCCGCCAAACGCCCCGTCATGGCGGTGTCACGCCCACCCCGCTAAGACACATCAAGGCGAATTTGAATCTGCTTCAGGTTCAGCTTCGTCGTTTGACTTGGGTTTAACCAACCATTGGGCGGACCAAATGCCAGCCTCATAAAGTAGACACATGGGGATTGCCAATGACAACTGCGAAATGACATCAGGCGGTGTCACGATGGCGGCAACCACAAACGACAGCACGATGAAATAACCGCGAAACTCTTTGAGTTTGGCCACCGATACCCAGCCCATCTTGACCAGCAAAATCACCACAATAGGAACTTGAAAAGCCAAGGCAAAAGCCAGATACAAAGACAAAATGGCTTCAACGTAAGATGCAATATCAGGAGTTGCAGCCACGCTGGCAGGCGTAAACGCCTGAATAAAAGCAAACATTTTGTCCAGCACCAAAAATTGTACAAACGCAATGCCGATGTAGGCCAACAAGCTTCCCACCACAATCAGGGGAATCGCAAACCGTTTTTCGTGGCTATAAAGGCCCGGTGCCACAAACAACCATAGCTGGTACATCAGCCAAGGCAGTGCCAACAAAAAACTGCCCATCATCAAGACTTTGAGGGGCACAAAAAACGGAGAAAAAACGCCCACGGCAATCAGCTTGGCTCCTGGTGGCATGTGTGCCATGATGGGTTGCGCCACCCAGTCGATCAGACCCGCAGGGCCTGGCCATATGGCCAAAGCGATCATGGCCACCACCAAACCCATGATGGCTCGCAACATTCGATCACGCAGTTCAACCAAGTGGTGCACGAACGTTTGTTCGGAACCCGAGAGTTCATCCTCAGGTTTAGGAGGGTTTTTCGATGCCATGGGGGATCAGAGAGAGGTTCGGTTGGTGCGAGGCCTGAAACGAGCCACCCGAGCGGCGCCCGACTGCACGTGTGTGCGACGACCCGATTTGACTTTGTACCATTGAGGCACCGCACCCTTTTTGAGGCGCCAATTTTTGTCAGGGCGCTTGTAAGAGGGCGCATTCAAGTGCGCAAACTCTTCGGGATAGAGCGCCTCACGTGCGGCTTGTTCGAAATCACTTTCGATGTTGTGCGCGGCAGTTTCAACCGAATGTTCAAAACTTTGCGCTGCAGAGGCCATTTGGTCTTTCATTTTTTTGAGCTCTTCAAGCTCAATGGACCGATTGACCTCGGCTTTGACTTCGGAAACGTAACGCTGTGCCTTGCCAAACAACGCGCCCACTGTGCGGGCCACTTTGGGCAATTTTTCTGGGCCAATGACCACCAAGGCCACCACCCCAATCAGCGCCAACTTGGATATTCCGAGATCAATCATGCATCACCGTTGAGCAGCTTGCGAATGAGCTCAAGACTTGGTTTTGCTGTCGACGTCGATGGTGCGCTTGGCTTGGCTATCGGTTGACTCTTGGTTTTGAACCGATTCCTTGGCAGCGTCGCCATCTTTCATGCCGTCTTTGAAACCTTTGACTGCACCACCCAGATCAGAACCAATGTTTTTGAGCTTTTTGGTACCAAAAACCATGACCACAATCAGCAGAACAATCAACCAATGCCAAATAGAAAAAGAACCCATGTTGTAACTCCTGAGAGAGCGTTGTGAAGCCCAATGGATGGACCGCGAATATTGACATTCTAGTCGTTTAGCCTTTTTTCCAGGGGCGAGGGCCCCCAATCACGTGGACATGCAAATGCTGAACCTCTTGTCCACCCTCATCGCCGGT
>JBEDMU010000145.1:0-14532 GCA_041170945.1 Pseudomonadota bacterium | reverse complement strand
ATCCAAACCCCCCATCATCTTCGACCTCGGCGGCGTGGTGTTTCAATGGAAACCCCTTGAGCTGTTTCAGCAACTCTTTCCCGATCAAATTCCCAATGAAGCTGCCGCGCGCGATTGGGCCATGCGCGTGTTTGAGGGCTTTCACCCCAACAGTGATTGGGCGCAGTTCGACAAAGGCTTGATCACGCCAAACGAGCTGGCGCAGCGGGTAGCTCAGCGCGCAGGCTATGCCCAGCCAGACATTCAACATCTCATCGACAGTGTGCCGGCTCACCTGGTGCCCATGCCATCTACCTTACAACTCATGCAGCAGCTCAAAGAGCAAGGGCACACCTTGTTTTATTTGTCCAACATGCCCGCGCCTTATGCAGAACATTTGATCCAGCAGCATGATTTTTTTGCATGGTTTGAAGACGGCATTTTTTCGGCGCACGTGCAACAAATCAAACCACAGCTTGACATATTTGCCACAGCCCAGCAGCAGTTTGGCCTTGATCGTCATGAAGCGCAAGCCGTTTTCATTGACGATGTGCAACACAACATTGAAGCTGCCCAACAGCACGGTTGGCACGGCATTCGTTTTGAAACCGCAGAGCAGGTCGAGCAAGCACTGCGACAGCATCTTCATGCCCTTTAACCATCAGGAGCAACCCATGGCCGAACCCTTCATTGAGCAAGCCCCCGACCGCGCCCAACTTGACTCCACCCCCGGCCTGCAGGTAGTGGTGTTTGGTACCAACTGGTGCGGACACTGCCAAGCGGGTTTGCCAGCCATTCAGCAAGCCTTGAGTGCGCAGCCGCAAGCTCAAGTGCACTGGGTCGAAGATGGTCCAGGCCGCAGATTGGGCCGCACCTTCAAGGTCAAGCTTTGGCCTACAGTCATTGTCATGCGCGATGGCGTAGAAACGGGCAGGGCAGTGCGCCCTACCCAAGCCGATGAAGTTACCAAAATATTGACGGCTTGAGTAAAAACGCATACAAACCGTGTATGCAACTCGAGCTCAACCTGCCCAACCGCCAGCCTTGGGCCTTTCAAGACCAGATGGTCGGTGACATTGCCGAGCCTGTTGCGCGCTATTTGGCCGATCACGCACCTTGGCCTGCGATGGTGGGTTGGTCGTGGCAGCAAGACCATTGGGTGCTCGCCGGCGACTCTCAAAATGCATTCACCGCGTTGGCAACGGCTTTGCGCCATGGCGGTCTATTGGGTACCTGGCGCAATGAGCTGGTCAAAGTATTCAGCAGCATGGGCACACCTCTTGGTTCCATTGAGCGGGCCACCGTGTTGGTGTTGGGTTTGCAAACGCGTGCGGTGCATTTGGTGGCGCAGTCGTCTGATGGAGGCTGGTGGATGCAACAGCGTGCATTCAACAAACCAGCCAACCCTGGCAAGTGGGACAGCACGGTCAGTGGCCTGATGAGCGCAAGCGAAGAGCCCGAGCAAACACTGCTCCGAGAAGCGGCCGAAGAGGCAGGCCTTCAACCTGAACACATCGCTGCTCGCGAGTTTGTGGGTGAATATTTCTTAGAGGCACCTACATTCGATCAGGGCTTGCACGGTCGCATGCGCGAAACCGCTATGGTGTGGCAAGTGGTGCTACCCCATGGCGTGTTGCCAGTTAACCAAGATGGCGAGGTGGCTCAATTTTCGCTTTGGAGCACCGAGCATCTGCAGCGTCAATTGCACGCACCTCATCAACTCACGCCCGACGCCAAAGTCATATACACTGACCTTTTGAACCAGAGAGCTTAACGTCAGCTCACAACCATGGAGAAATGCCATGATTCGTGTAGGACTGATGGGGTTCGGCAAGGCAGGTCAGGCCGTTGCTACGGTGTTGCAGCAGCAACCCGACATGCAGCTGGCGTGGGTGATGCGTCAACATGCCAACCCCCAAAATTCCACTATCGCAGACACATCTATTCCGGTCTTGGCCTTAGACCAAGTTTCATGGAATGAGTGTTTGAATCAATACCCCATTGATGCATTGATTGATTTTTCTCGACCCGAAGCCTTGCATCAGTATGCGCAGCCTATTGCAGAGCGTGGCATTGATTTGGTCACGGCCATTTCAGCCTATGCCGAAGCCGATATGAAATTGCTTCAACAATTGGGACAACAAACGCGGGTACTGAGCTCACCTAATATCACCTTGGGCATCAATTTTCTGATGTTGGCCGCGGGTTTGTTGCGTCGCATTGCGCCATTTGCTGATGTTGAAATCGTGGAGCAGCACTTTCGTGAAAAACCTGAAGTGTCTGGCACTGCTCGCAAAATCGCTGAAAGACTCGACCTTCACGAAGATCAAATCACCTCGTTGCGCATTGGCGGCATCGTCGGTCACCATGAAGTGATTTTTGGATTTCCGCACCAAACGGTTCGCCTCACCCACGAATCGATTCGTCGTGAAGCCTTCGGCACTGGGGCAGCATACGCTTTGCGTTTATTGCATCAGCAATCAACCGGTTTTTATACCTTTGATCAGTTGTTGCTGCAGCAAATTCAACAAGAGTTGCTGAAAGAGTCAAGCACAGTGGTTTGATTTCAGGCCTATTTTCCAGGCCACAACAAACTGCGTGGATGCTTGAACAGGCGCAAACGTATCGCCCTGCTCAAGCGTGCGCGCTGCGATACACGCACACCGCGTGCAGCCATGGCCAGGCGAAAAGCCAAATAAAAACTCACACCTAAGTTGACGGGACCTACCAACAACACACCAACAACGGCCCACCAAAACGTCGGCATCAAAAACGCTTCTAAGCCTATAGTCCAGACGGCTCCCACCAATTGACCTGCACTCAAGGTGACATGGCGGACCTCTAGCCCCAGGCCAAAGAACTGCGCAAACGCTGGAGCTAGACCCAACATCAAACCCAGTGAAATGTTGGCGGCCCATCCACTGATGTGCTTGCGCCAATACGCTGACCAACGTGTGGCGCGTTCAGCGCCCAACCATCGAATGGAATGAGGGTGGTGTTCAATCACTGAATCGATGCGATGCAAAACAAAAGCGTTTTCAACCCACCCAGCCACAATGCTGGAAGCAAACAACAAAAAGCCAGTCAGTGCTGCAAATATCAACGTAGGACCCAACACATGCAGGCTATCGAGCGTTTGCCGTGCTTTTTCAGCATCGATCAGGTCGGGTTCGTTCAACAGCCACGACAGACCCCAAGCCAAAGCCAAGGTGGCAGGTACCACGGCCAGTAAGTTGCCCACAATGGCCACTGTTTGGGAGCGCAGCAAGTGCACCACTTCCTCCACAAAGCCTTCCACTTGTTTAGGCTCTTGCAGGTTACGCAATTTGTCGGCCATGGCAGCAGCAGTGAATGCAGGCTGTTTGGTGGCAATGGTCCAATGTAGCCACATCACCAACAAAAAAGACAATGCGTAGTTCAAGCCTGCGGCCAGACCTTCCCAAAACATCGACAGTCCCACATCCACCAGTCCAAACTTGATCCACGTGGTCAACCCAATCACCGCGCCGCCGCCCATGGCTGCCTTGAGCATGGTCTTAGCTTCGCTGCGATTGCGCGTGATGTAGTGCTCACCACTCTCGGCACTGCGTTCGGCTACACGAGCCGCTGTGAGCGAAGCATTGTTCACGAACAAAGGTTTGATGCCACGGGTGTTTTCACTTTCGCGTGCCAACTGAGCCAGCAGTCGCAGCGAAGCAGACACGGCATCTGGCGCATGCAAGGTATTGAGCAAGGAACGAATGCGCAACATGCGTTTTCTAAGCTGTCTCAATGAAAACACGATGCCTACCGAAATGCCATATTGATCCAGATGGTTGTAAACAGTTTGAGCAGCATTGCGCGCCAGATCAAGTTGCTGCCGCACAGTCTGTGAAGCTTGCAAGGCCTGAGTCGAAAGTCGGCCGTGCTGAACTACGGCTAAACGCAATGCTTCTAAACGAATAGGCAAATCACGAAACGCTTGTTCGCCTTGCGATTGATCGTCCATGCGCATGCGCAGATCGGGCTGAAAGCCGATGGCCATGACCTGCCCAATGCTGTGCAGCAAGGCTTGCATCACCATGTCTTCGGCCCAACGGTTTGCTTCCCCAGTGGGGGTCTGAACCAATTCGCTCAGTTTGCCCAAATCGTCATCGTTCAAGCTGCAAAGCCAGCGAGGATCGATGGCTGAGGGTCGCAACATCTCTGCCAATGTGGCCAAGTCACGAGTATCTGGAGTGGTGGGTAACCACTGCAGTCGCAAGCGCCTTCCCAATTCGCTCGCAAACGAGGGGCGTGCGGCAAAACCGAGTTCTGCAATCAGGCGCGACGCATCCATGTCTCGAACAAAGGCCAACCACCAGCCATTCCAGCGCTCACGGGCGTGAGGGTGTTGATGCAACGCACGAATTAACGATGAAAATCGAGTGGTTGAAACTTCGAGGTGTTGGCCATCGCTTCGAATCCAACGCCAAGCTAACCACATCCAGCGATTGCGTTCAGGCAACGAAGCGTGAGCAGGGGGAAGTTGTTGTGCCACTTCAGCGGCTGTAGGTTGCGACCTCGAGCGTCGCCAAAAGAGCCATTGCATACAACTATTGTAAGGTTCCGTTCACATGTATACCCCATGGTGTATAAAGCATTGATTTTTATGGGGTTATTACCTACCTACGGGGAGTATTTGTGGTTTTAACATCGGTACCCTGTTGAGGCTATTGCTCAACTTTTATCAGGAGAACCTATGAAACACAGCCGATTCCTTATCGCTGCTGTCATGACCGCGGCTTCGGTTGCTGCGCATGCACAGTCTGTCGATCCACTCACCGTTCGCAGCTGGGCTGCTTCTTGTTCAAACTGCCATGGCACCAACGGCGTGGCCCAAAGTGGGATGGAATCGCTGGCAGGTGCCAACAAAGACGACATGTACAAAAAGCTCATGGACTTTAAAACTGGCAAAAAGCCAGCCACGGTGATGCACCAATTGAGCAAGGGCTACAGCGATCAGCAGCTCGAAGCCATTTCGGCCTATTTCGCCAGCCAGAAAAAATAAGGAGCACCCACATCATGCAACGTCGACAATTTATTCAAACAGGTGCGTCATTGGGCGCCATGGGCATGCTTTCTGGTTGCGCCTCTATTGGTGGGGGTAGCAGCGCCAAAGTGGTGGTCATTGGGGGCGGCTTTGCCGGCGCCACAGCTGCCAAGTATGTTCGCATGTGGTCCGACTACAGCATTCAGGTCACGCTGGTCGAACCCAACCCCACGTTCATCTCTTGCCCCATTTCCAACTTGGTGTTGGGTGGCAGCAAAACCATGGCCGACATCACCACGCCATACGACAATCTTGAAAAGCGTCATGGCGTTAAGCGCGTGCAAGACATGGTCAAACACATCGACGTTGAAAAACGCGTGGTGCATTTGGCCGGTGGTGGCGAGCTGCCCTACGATCGCCTGATTCTGTCGCCCGGCATCGACTTCATGTACGACAAATTGCCTGGCATGCAAAAGGCCGGCGCACAAGACCAAGTCATGCACGCTTGGAAAGCTGGTGCTCAAACCGTGACCCTGCGCAAGCAGCTCGAAGCCATGCCCGATGGTGGTGTGTTTGCGTTGGCCATTCCACAAGCGCCTTACCGTTGCCCTCCCGGCCCCTATGAGCGTGCATGCCAAGTGGCCGAATACTTCAGCAAGAACAAACCCAAGAGCAAGGTCATCATTGTTGACGGCAACGACGATGTCACCTCAAAAGGACCCTTGTTTAAAAAGGCATGGGCTGAGCGTTACGCAGGTATCGTCGAATACCGCGGCAAGCACGTGTTGTCCGATGTCGATGTGGCAGGCAAAACCCTCAAGTTTGAATTCAGCGATGAAGTCAAAGCCGATGTGTTGAACGTCATTCCTCCCATGCGCGCAGGTGCTCTGGCAGTCAACAGTGGCATGGCCACGGCCAACAACCGTTGGTGTGAAGTCGACTTCCTCACATTCGAATCCAAAGTGGCTAAAAACGTGCACATCTTGGGTGACTCCATTCAAATTGCCCCTGGCATGCCCAAGTCGGGACACATGGCCAACCAGCATGGCAAAACCGCAGCAGCTGCTGTAGTGGCGCTTTTGACCGGTAAGCCTGTCAATCAGCAACCCATCTACAACAACACCTGCTACAGCTTTGTCAGCAGCGAAGACGTGGTTCACGTAGCCAGCGTTCACGCCTACGACGCCGAGAAGAAAACCATGATTGCCGTTGCAGGCTCGGGTGGTGTATCGGCGGCAGCCAGCGAACTCGAAGGTCGTTACGCTCACGCTTGGGCGCGTAACATTTGGGCCGACGTGTTGGCTTGATGCTGAGAAAGGAAAGCATTCTGTGAGAACTCAGCAAATGTCACGAGTGGCATCGCTTTGGGTGGTTGCGTCGGTTCTGAGCGTGGGCCTGTTGGCTCCAGCTCAGGCCGATGAAGCTCGCGCCAAAAAAATCATCGGTGGCTCATGCTTCATTTGCCATGGCATGGAAGGCGAGTCTGCCAGCGAGGTATTCCCTCGTTTGGCAGGTCAAAACGCCGCATATTTGGCCAAGCAACTGGACAACTTCAAATCGGGCAAGCGCAAAAGCACAGCCATGGCAGACATGGTGGCTAATCTCTCGCCCGACGACATGATGTCCTTGGGTGCCTTCTTTGCCAAGCAAAAGCCACACAAAGAGCAACCTCAAGACAACGAGTTGGCTGATGTAGGCAAATACATTTACCAAAAGGGCAACAAGTTCAGTGGTGTGGCCGCATGTTCTACTTGTCACGGCACAGATGGTGGCGGCTCAGAACAGTTGCCTCGCATTGCGGGTCAGCATGCTGCCTATCTTGAAACTCAGCTCAAGCAATTTCACACACGTGAGCGCAACAATGACAATGCCGTGATGCACTCCATTGTGGCCAAAATGACGCCGTTTGAAATGGCTGCCGTAGCCGAGTACTTGAGTATTCGTTAACGAAACATTGGCGCCTACCAATCAGAAAAAAGCCCCGTCAACACGGGGCTTTTTTTCTGAAGTCCGAAGTGCGTTGTTGCAGTGTTTTGTTCAAGGCGCTTTCATGCTGGGGTGTGAGTCGATGGCGCGGTCGGCCAGTCCTGCACCTATCCACATGCCCAACAAGCTCATCCACGCAGTGGCCGCAAAAATAGCTCCGCCAGTGACACCAGCGCCTACTGCGCATCCACCCGCCAACATCGAGCCAAATCCCATGAGCACGGCGCCAATGATGTAACGGCCCATGCTGTAGCCGTCTTTAAATCCTTCTATTTTGAAGTCGCGTCCAATGAGTGCTCCCAACGCAGACCCCATGAATACGCCCGGAATCAGCCCCATGCCAAAGTCTACGGCCGGAGCAGGCGATTGCAACACGCGCATTAACCAATCGGCCGAAGGTCCGCTGAACGTGATGCCTTGAATTTGCACGGCTTCAAATGAATTGGCCGCCACCCACTGATGCAGACCCCATGCCGCTGCAACGGCGATGCCAGTGCCAATGCCGCCTACCCATAACCATATGCTGCGTTGAGGCAGTCGCAACGTAAACCACAACGCGATGGCAGCCCATATCAAGCCCAGCACCAAGCCACCGGTGTGGCTCAGCCCCATTTGGGCCAGCAAATCGCGTGAAGCGCCGCCCTCAACCAACCACCAAGCGCTAATCGTTTCGCGCCAATCTTTGAGGGCACCCGATAGGGCTGCTTGAGCGGTAACGGCAAATACCAAGCCAGAGAGCAGGGCGCGCAAGTTGCCATTGGCAGAGAGAACCAACAAACGACTGGCACAACCTCGGGTCATGATCATGCCCACTCCAAACAGCAAGCCACCCACAATGGCGCCCGACATGCTGCCAGTAGCTGAAATTTGGCGAGCGTTGTTGGTGTCGAGCCAACCCATCAACACCATCAATTGAACCGCCACCACAGCAGCGCTGAAGGCCAATAGCCAGACCGAGAGCTTTTCGCCAAATTTGCGATGCCAAAACTCAATCACAGCAGCGCGCAAGCAAAAGCGCGATCGCTGAGCCATCAGACCAAAAGTCAGTCCCACCACCAAACCAATGATGGCCAACACGTTATTTTCGCCATAGGTTTCTAGCCAACCTGCCATGTCCATGACTTGTCTCCTTGTTGGTGCTTATTATCTGCGTGCCTTTTGTATACATGAGCAAAGACACATGATCTATCTCATACAGATTGAAATTGCTCAATAATCTGTTGCATGAATCACTCAATTCGCTTTTGGTTTGTCCTGCGCCAAGGGGGTGCTTGCAAACGCCTTGGGTGTGCTGTGTTGGCAATGGTCGCTATGCTGTGGGGGAGTATGGGTGTGGCACACGCCCAGGGCCTGCCCGATGCGGTTAACTTAAAGGCCGAAATCGAGGCTGCAGTGGCCAAAGGTGAGCCGTTGGTGGTCATGGTCAGTCTTGAACAGTGCCCGTTTTGTATGGTGGCGCGCAGGTCTTATTTGGTGCCCTTACACAAGCAGGGGCAGCCTATTGTTCAAGTCAACATGCGCACATCCAAACCGCTGATCAATGCCACCGGTGGTATTGCCACGCATGATGCCCTGACCAAAACTTGGAAAATCAAGGTCGTGCCAACGCTGCTATTTTTGGGGCCAGGTGGCGTAGAGGTTGCAGACCGCATCGAGGGTGCCAGCTTGCCCGATTTTTATGGCGCTTACATAGACGAGAGAATTCTTACAGGGCGCGTCAAGTTGCATACACCCGGTAGTAGGGGTAAGCCCTGACTTTTTCTTTGCGCAAAGGCAAGAAATTTCACTTATATTTCACTCTTCGTGATTTGCCTTGAGGCAGATCAAATTGTATACAAATGGAGATGTCTGTGAAACGATTTGCCACCGTTTTGTTGCTTTCTTCGGTTTTTGCCGGAGCGGCTCACGCCCAGCCTGACATTTTCAAAGATGCTGACATCGCCACCGGCGAGCGTCTCATCAAAGAAAGCAAATGCAGTGCCTGCCACGCCCAAAAGGTAGGCGGCGATGGCAGCGCCATGTACAAACCACAGGGTCGTATCAATACTGCTGGATTGTTGCGTGGCATGGTTGAGCAATGCAACTCGATGCTCAATTTGGGTTTCTTCCCCGAAGAATCCACTGCAGTTGCAGCGGTGTTAAACCGCGACTATTACAAGTTTCAAAAGTAAAAGGAGTTCACGTGAACCTTGATGGTATCAATCACGGCCGGTTGCGCAAAGCACCTGAAAACTTCCTCGACCAAACGGGTATCCGCCAGGTTTGGGAGCAGGCCAAAAATGGACGTCGCGACTTCATTCGCAACGCGTTTGCTGCCGCAGCTGCCGGTGCAGCCAGTGCTACGGCGTTGGCCAACAGTGCCAACCCAGTGCCTACCGAAGGTGGTGACCCCAACATCCTCAACCTGCCCGAGCACTCCACCAACTTGGGTGCTGGCGTGGTCACCGATGGCTACGGCAAGCCTTCCAAATACGAATCCAACGTGCAGCGTCGTCAAAGCCCTGGCTTGACCCAAACCACGCAAGCATCGGTGTCGTTCGCACCTTTGCAATCGCTGTTTGGTATCGTGACCCCCAGCGGTTTGCACTTCGAGCGTCATCACCAAGGCTGGTGGGACATCGATCCCTCCAAACATCGTTTGATGATCAACGGCTTGGTCAAGCGTCCCATGGTGTTCACCATGGACGAAATCATGCGCTTGCCCTCTGTGTCACGTTTCCACTTCATCGAGTGTGGTGCCAACACCGCTACCGAATGGGGCAACGTGGCGGTGCCTACCGTGCAATACACGCACGGTATGGTGTCTTGCAGCGAATTCACGGGCGTGCCCCTGATCAGCTTGCTCGAACTGGCTGGCGTCGATCTGAAAAAGGGCAAGTTCGTGTTGGCTGAGGGTGCCGATGGCTCCTCCATGACCCGTACCATCCCCATGAGTCTCATCACTTCAGGTGAAGTGCTGGTGGCTTACGGTCAAAACGGCGAAATGTTGCGTCCTGAAAACGGTTACCCCTTGCGTTTGGTGGTGCCCGGTGTTCAGGGTGTCAGCTGGGTCAAGTACCTGCGTCGCATCGAAGTGGGTGACATGCCCTACGCAGCCAAAGACGAAGCGGTGCACTACATCGATTTGCAACCCAGTGGTTTGCATCGCCAGTACACCAACATTCAAGAAGTCAAGAGTGTGGTCACCACCCCTTCGGGCGGTCAGGTGCTGCTCGACAAAGGCTTCTACAACATCAGTGGTCTGGCATGGTCGGGTCGCGGCAAAATCAAGGCAGTCGATGTGTCTGTCGACGGTGGCCGCAACTGGCGTCGTGCCCGCATCGAAGGTCCGGTGCACAACAAGGCACTCACCCGTTTCAACATCGATTGGGTGTGGGATGGCAAGCCTGCCATCATTCAAAGCCGCGCCATCGACGAAACCGGCCACGTACAGCCCAACTATCGTCAGCTGCGCGAAGTGCGCGGCACGCGTTCCATCTATCACAACAACGCCATCCAATCTTGGTTGGTGCAAGAAGACGGTGAGGTCAAGAATGTCCAGCTCTCGTAAGTCCATCATTGCCACGTTGGCTTGTGCCGCGGCCCTCTCAGGCCTGGCCACTCAAGCGTTCGCTTTTGAAGGCATTGGTCGCACAGCCACTCCCAAAGAAGTCGCTGCTTGGGACATCGATGTGCGTCCCGACTTCAAAGGCCTGCCCAAAGGCTCTGGCACGGTAGACCAAGGCATGGAAGTGTGGGAAGCGCGTTGCGAGCACTGCCACGGCACCTTCGGTGACTCCAACGAAGTGTTCTCTCCCATTGTGGGGGGTATTCAACCCGGTGATATCAAAACCGGCCGAGTCGCCAACCTCACCACGCCCGGGTTTCCAGGTCGTACCACTTTCATGAAGGTTCCCACCATCTCCACGATTTGGGACTACGTGAACCGTGCCATGCCTTGGACAGAGCCCAAGTCGCTCAAACCCGATGAGGTTTATGCGGTGGTGAACTATCTCATGTACCTCAATGGCATCGTTCCCCAAGACTTTGTGTTGAACGAAAAAACCATCCACGACGCGCAAGCTCGCATGCCCAACCGCAATGGCATGACCCACGAGCACGCCATGTGGCCTGGCAAAGAGTTCAGCAAAGTCACCAAGCCCGACACCAACAACACGGCTTGCATGAAAGATTGCGTTCCCGAAGTCAAGGTCAGCTCCATGTTGCCCGACTACGCTCGCAATGCGCACGGCAACCTGGCTGAACAAAACCGTTTGGTCGGAGCCCAAAAGGGTGCCGATACCACTCAACCCGTCAAGAAATAATTTTCTGCACCCACGATCATTCAAAGGAGAAACCTATGCAAACTCGTCGTGAAATGCTCAAGCAATCTGCCAAAGTGGCAGGTCTGCTGGCTTCCATCGGCATGCTTCCTGAATTTGCTCACGCATATTCAACAGAAGCTTTCCAGGCCAAATCAGTGGCCGATGCCGTCAAGGCACTGGGTGGCAAAGCCCCCGTTGAAAGCAAAGACGTCACCATTGGTGGTCCCGACATCGCTGAAAACGGCGCTGTGGTTCCTCTGAGCGTGGCCACTTCTTTGGCTGGCGTCAAGAAAGTGTTGTTGCTTATCGAGAAAAACCCCGCTGCATTGGTGGGCTACTTCAACGTGACCGATTCTGTTGAAGCCAACTTCAGCACACGCGCCAAAATGGGCCAGTCTTCCGACGTTTACGCCGTTGCCATCATGGCCGACGGTTCCAGCTTCTTCGCCAAGAAAGAAGTGAAGGTTACTTTGGGTGGTTGCGGCGGTTAATTCCGTTGGCGTCACTCACAACCTTTTTCTTTCTGTAACGACATCGAATACTTTTAGGAGTTAACAACATGGCAGATCCGATGCGCATCCGCGCCAAAGCCGCTGGCGACAAAGCCGAAGTTCGCGTTCTCATGGCCCACGAAATGGAATCTGGTCAACGCAAAGATTCGTCTGGCAACCTGGTTCCCGCCCACTTCATTCAAGACATCAGCGCTTCGCTGAATGGCAAAGTGGTGTTTACCGCTGAATGGGGTCCTTCTGTTTCCAAAAACCCCTTCCTTCAGTTCACCCTGAAGGGTGTCAAGGCTGGTGACAAGCTGGCTGTGACTTGGAAAGACAACAAGGGTGATACCCGCACCGACGAAACCACGGTGTCTTGATGAAAACGAGAGCCCTGTCCAGGGCTCTCTTTTCTAGCGTA
The DNA here is from genome assembly GCA_041170945.1 of Pseudomonadota bacterium. GTDB lineage: Bacteria > Pseudomonadota > Gammaproteobacteria > Burkholderiales > Burkholderiaceae_C > RS62. The sequence goes on along the minus strand of JBEDMU010000145.1, from coordinate 2,340 downwards.
CGGCATGTCACCTAGGGTGACGCTCTGTACGGCAGTTTGTATCCGCAAAGTTTCTGAAAACAAAACAACGAGGTGACCATGAAAAAAAACCACATCGCATTGTGTGTGTTGGCCTCAGGTCTGGCGTTTGCGGCCCCTGTGATGGCCCAAAAAACCGCCAGTCAAGGCATTGAAGAATATCGCGCCCTGTTGCAAGACGGCAACCCTGCAGAGCTTTATGAAATGAAGGGTGAAGAGCTTTGGAAAAAAGCTCGTGGCCCCAAAAATGCATCGCTTGAAGCCTGCGACTTGGGCAAAGGCCCCGGAGTGGTGAAGGGTGCTTTTGTTGAATTGCCCCGATACTTTGCCGATACCAATCGCGTACAAGACCTTGAGTCGCGTTTGCTCACTTGCATGGAAAACCTGCAAGGCTTCAACGCAGCTGAAATCGCCAAAACCTCTTTTGGCAAAGGTGAAATGGCCAACGTCACGGCATTGGCTACTTGGATCGCTGCATCTTCACGCGAAATGCGCTTCAACTTGCCCCAAAAACATGTGCAAGAAAAAACCATGTATGAAGTGGGCAAGCGCCTGTTCTTCCAACGTGGCGGTCCACACGACTTTGCATGCTCGTCATGCCACAGTGCCGACGGCACGCGCATTCGTTTGCAAGACTTGCCCAACCTCACGAAAAATCCTGGTGATGGCATTGGCTTTGCCGCATGGCCTGCCTATCGCGTGTCCAACGGACAAATGTGGGGCCAGCAACAACGCTTGAACGATTGCTATCGCCAGCAGCGTTTCCCCTATCCTGGTTTTGGCAGCGATGCCACCATTGCCTTGGGCGTGTACTTGGGCGTCAATGCCAAAGGTGCAGCCTCCATTGCCCCCGCTATCAAGCGTTGATCCATCAGGAGACATAGACATGAAACTGACTTATGCATGGATTGCTGGCGCTGCAATGCTGGCCATGACTTCTGCCCCCGCTTGGTCTGCAGACGCTTCTGCAAAACCTGCTGCTGCTCCCAAGGCTTCTGCTCAGCGCATGCCCAGCAAAGCCGAACTGGACAAGCTCACTGCCAAAGTGGTGAAAGAATCATTTGGCGACAAGGGCATTGTCAAAGCAGCTATTTTGGAAGCCGCTGATGAAACGGTGATTGCATGTAGTGCAGCCGACGTGGCAGGCAAACCATTGAGCAAAAAGCAGGCCAAAGCCATTGAAGCCGCCAATTTCAAAACCATCAAGTGGCCCAGCGACGGCAAGTTTTTAGGCGACTGGAAAACGGGTGAAAAAATCGCTCAATCGGGTCGTGGCCTGACATGGACCGATGACGAAAAAACCGTGAACGGCGGCAACTGCTACAACTGTCACCAAATCGATGCCAAAGAAATCTCTTATGGCACGATTGGCCCCAGCCTGTACCAGTATGGCAAAAACCGTGGTGTCACCGATCCCAACAGCCCTGCGGCCAAAGAGATCGTTGAATACACATGGGGCAAAATTTGGAACTCCAAAGCCTACAACGCTTGTTCCAACATGCCTCGTGCCGGTCACATGGGCATCCTGAAGGAAGACGACGTGCGTCACATTGTGGCGCTGTTGCTCGACCCTGCTTCACCGGTGAACAAGTAACCAGCCAAGTACGCCCGGGCTCTTTCAAAGTGCCCGGGCTTTTTCTTTTTTTGATGTTTTTTGTGTGCAATCATGAATCTGACAAAACGTGAATTTCTGCAAGTGATGTCGGCCGCCAGCGTGGCCGGTATGGGTTTGGGCAAATGGCAAGACGCCGACGCAGCCACCGCTGCCAACGGCATGTACGACATTCCACGTTTTGGCAACGTTTCGTTTTTGCACATGACCGACTGCCATGCGCAGCTCAAACCCATTTACTTCCGCGAGCCCAGCATCAACATGGGTATTGGTGGCATGCGTGGCAACCTGCCTCACTTGGTAGGTGAAGAATTGCTCAAAGTGGCCAAGGTGCGTCCTGGCACCCCCATGTCGCACGCGCTCACTTACCTCGATTACGAAAAAGCCGCCAAAACTTACGGCAAGGTGGGTGGCTTTGCCCATTTGTCAACCTTGGTCAAGCGCATGAAGGGCAGCCGTCCTGGCTCGTTGCTGCTTGACGGTGGCGACACATGGCAAGGTTCTGGTACTTGCTTGTGGACCAACGGCCAAGACATGGTCGATGCTTGTAAATTGTTGGGTGTTGACGTCATGACCGGCCACTGGGAATTCACCCTGGGCATGGAGCGTGTGAAAGAAATCGTTGAAAAAGACTTTGCTGGCAAAGTCGACTTCGTGGCGCAAAACGTCAAAACCCAAGACTTTGGCGATCAGGTGTTCAAGCCCTACGT
>JBEDMU010000144.1:0-3753 GCA_041170945.1 Pseudomonadota bacterium | reverse complement strand
TAGGTCGAAAAATCGAGCACACCCGTGACCACCATGCCCTGATCGGCTTGAAACCGGCCAATGGCTTGACGCAACAACATGGGCTTCATGGCAGCTTCGACTTGCGCGGGCAGATAACCCTTGGCCAGCAACGACCGCCACACCAATGTTTCGTGTATGGCAGGTGACCCTTCTTCGTACCAATCGAGCAACTGGCGCTGAAAGCCTGGATGTGTTTGATCCATGGTCAGACATTGCCAGTAAGGCACGCGCGCCCACTTGCCAGCCAGCTCAATCATGGCCAGCTCTACCAAGGTACGAATGGCGGCGCCTGAGCCTTGCGCATAATCTCGGCCCACGTTGAACTGCCAACCGTAATCACTGATGCGTCCCGCCAAATCCAAGCCTTGACCCCCCGTGCCAATGATCACTTCATTGGCCGAGTCCATGCCGGGAATCATGGTGCGGGTGCGAAAGTCGCCCAGGTGCATTTCCAGTCCAATGATGGTGACTGTGCGGTTGCGGCTGTAACCAGTTTCTAAACGCGAAGCCGAAGTGCCCACATCAAAGCGGTTGTTCACCACGTTCTGATCGACAAACGACACCGCACCCGACACATACAAAGCCGGACGCTGCAGTTGAATTTGGTTGTTGTTGAGCAAAATATTGGTCAGGTTCTGCACCGTGTCTTGGCGTGCAATGTCGACCTCGTAATCTACATAACGAAACACATTGCTGGTGCGCGACATTTGCAGCAGTGCAGTCACCACCATCTCTTTGGTGGCCACCGGCACCCGAGTTGAAAAATCAGGAATTTGTTTGCTGGTGATCAGCGTGGTGGGAATTTGGGCGTCGCGAAACAAGCGGTCCATGCACTGCAACGAATCTGAAAAACTCGACATCGAGCGCACCGGTCGTTGTGTGGGCCGGTCTTCGGCGTGGCCTTGTTGCTGAAACTTGGCGTCATCGCGTGAGTCAAGCGTGCCGCAAGCACTTAACAACACCAACAAGCCAAACAAAGGAACATGCTTCAATCGACGCACTGGTCGCATGAATGAGTTCACAAAAGAAGTAAACATGATCAAGCCTTGAAAAAAATTTCAACGACAAATGTTGACGAGGTCGTTGCGCAACACCACCATTTGTGGGTCGTTGTTGGGGCCATAGCGACCCGAGGTCATACCCGTTTGGGTGGTACTGGCCACCTCTTGAATGCATACTTTTTGCAAGCCATCGTTCATGGTTCGGGTGACGATGTTTTCGTCGGTGATCACGCCCGTGGTATCGGCCGAATACGCTTTGGCCATGAAGCGGGCCACCTTGGCTTGCACCCAACCTGGCATTTCAGACGAAGTGGGCATGGCACTCGATCGCATGGCATTGTTCAGCGGCAGCATCGAATAGCTCACCTTTTGCGTCAGCACCACTGGGTCTTCGCCGGGCGCCTTCCAAGGCATGGATTGAGCCCACAACACCGGGGTGAACAACGTGATCAGCAGCAACACCAACATCCAACTGTGTGACAACCACTTCCATCCATGTTTCTTGCACGCTTGCATCAAATTCATCGCCAGCTCCTTTGAAAAACAAGACCCCTGCCACATCCTGAGGTTGCAAGACACGGCAGGGGGAGCCTTTGCGGCGGCATGGGCACTAAGCCACACGCCCCGTCATCAGCTCATCACTCGCATGTGATGCAGTTGCTGTTGGAAGACAGGTTCTGCAGTGCTTGACCGCCCCATCCAGCGCGGTTGATCACGGCAGAGTCTTTGATCAAAGCCATTTGCACCGTGGCGCCTTGCAAGCCTTCGTGGCCCACGTTAGACGCAATGTTTTGCTCGGCTTCGCCACCCATGGCGCTGTTCATGATGAAAGCGTTTTTCGCCATCACCATTTGCAGCTCGGTGCCATCGGGTTCAAACGAACCCACGTTAGAAGCCAAGTTTTGCTGTGCAGTGGAACCAGGACCAAATGCGGTGTTCACCACAGCGGTGTTCAACAGCATCGTGGCTTGCGTGGTGGGGTCTGATACTTGCTCTTGACCGCCTCCATTGCCATTGCCGTTTCCGTTACCGGGGCCATTGGCAAATGCTGCGCCAGAGGCCAGTACCAATGCGATCAGGGTGAGTTTTTTCATGATGAGTTCCTTGAATAAAAATGAACATGAATCGGTGCATCAACACCATCGTCAACACACCGACATGCAGTGTCCAAATTCATTCAAGGGCCCACCATCCGCCATTTGAGGTAGCGCGTTTGGGGCACGCTCAAGAGCAAGAGCCCTTGAACAGGATGAGTGACTGACCATGTGGCCAAAACTCACTCATTACCTGTTTTTTTCTCATGACTAGACACACGATAGATTGGTGCGATTAAAAATCCAACCGCACGCCAATCAACCAGCCTTTGTCGATGTCTGATTCGCGATATTCCACGGCCATGCCCCACTCGGGTGTGAACTTGTAGGTGGCGCCCAGCAGGTACTCGGCATCGCCATCAAACGTGCCCAGTCCAGCCCTTAGCTCCCACTCTGGCGTGACCATGCCCCTAACCCCCAACGCCAGGGTGGCATCGTTGTTTTCCGTGTTGACGCCGTTGTAGGTGGGGTCGCTCCAGCGGTAACCCAACGCCGCATAAAAGTCGGTTTGTTCGTTGGCAGGCACGATGTAGCCCACTTGAATGTCGGTGGTTTTGAGGGTGTTTTTCACGCCCGCAATGGTTTTGGATTGGTCGGTCAAACCGCCTTTCACAAATACCGAGTCGTTGACCAAAAACGAACCACTCAAGCCATAGCCGTTTAAATCTTGGCCCACCGCGTCGGGTTGGTGTTGCCTGTAGTCCAGCTGCAGCATGTTCCAGTGGGGCCCGCTATCGGCGCTGGCCATCAGGGGCAGGGTGGTGAGGGGAAGGCCAACCACGGCCACCCACAAAGTTTTCTTCAACATAAGCACTCCAAATCAAAAAGAGAAACAAAAACGTTCCCTTTTTGATTCTGTTGAGAACGCTGGGGTGGTCTATATGCGGTTTGGTGAGCAAAGATGGCGTTTGGATGACTGCACCAGGTCAATCAAATCTTCTATAAAGTCAAAGATGTCGTGAGTACGTCGATCTTTTAAAAGATAATCAAAGGTTATGAACGAATCTTCTCCGTCCCCCTCGTTTGACGACGATGAAATCAGCCTGCTTGATTTGTTGGTCACGCTGACCGATAACCTCAAGTTGCTGTTGCTGGGGCCTTTGGTAGCGGGTATGTTGGCTTATGGCGTTGCTTTTATGGTGCCTAAAACCTTTGAAAGCGAAGCCATCATCAAGTTGCCTACTATTCTTTCCACTTCAAACGAGGCCTTGGTGACCCTGCTTCAAAGCGCACGGGCACTTGACCCCATTGCGCAAGACTTGGGCATGGTCAAAGGCGAAGAAGACCTCACCTCGGCACGTAAGTCGCTCAAAGAGCGCATTCAGGTGAGTGTGGGCAAAAAAGACGGCCTCATCACGGTCAAGGCGCAAGGTGAAACCGCAGCTCAAGCCCAGCAATTGGCTCAGCGCTTGATTAGCCAAGCCATGTTGCTGACCAAGCCTCAGGCCGAAGAAACCAAGCGATTAGAAGCCAAATTAGCCACGCACAAATTTGAATTGCAAGCGGCCCAAAACGCGATTCGTGAACTTGAGTCCAAGGGTCAATCATCCGGCTCGTTGGCTCCCGTGTTGCTGAATGTGGTGCAAGGAGCCAATGCCCAAATATTGGCCATTGAAAGCCAGCTGTTGGGCATGACC
>JBEDMU010000143.1:0-7879 GCA_041170945.1 Pseudomonadota bacterium | reverse complement strand
CAAGGCATTGATGCGGTACGACAAGCGTATGAATCAGCGGTGGGTTCTGACAAGTTGGGTCAAGGGTTGCTGAGTTGGCGTGTGCAAGCACCAGCTGCGGTCAAGGCCAACGAGGCCACGCCAGGGGTGGCGCCATGAGTGGCTTGTGGCACGGTGTGTGGGCGGCCTGTGCATGCGTGAGTGCAGCCACCCCATTGCCTGTGATCGAAGGTGGCTGGGTGCAAACCGTGGCTGCCATTAGCCCGGTTGCTGACAACACCTTGGCCGACGCTCGTGTTCAAGACCGCACCGTTCCAGAAAACACGGCATTGGAGCAACTACGGGCGCAGGCCTCGCGCTTGTTCCGATTGAAGGGCCATAGCGACTCTGGGGCTGGTAGCGTGTCTGCCAAAAAAGACCCCCAAGCCAGCCGGGCGGCTTGGGTGTTGGGGTTGCTGACCCTGCATGGCAATGGGGTGCGCATAGACCCGGTCACGGCAGAGGGATGGTTCAAAGAGGCTTACCAAAACGGTGAGCCCTTGGCCAGTGCTGGCATGGCTTGGTGCGCCATTGAGGGCTGTTCAGGGGTTTCAGACTTGGCGCAAGCAAACACGTGGATCAACGCTCTTCGGCCATTTGACCCGGGACGCGCTCGCTACTTAGACTGGTGGCGCAGCATGCGCATGCGGGTGATTGAGCCCGAAGATAGCCATGCCGAGCCCGCTGACCAAGACCCTTCGAACACCTTGTGGCATCGCGAGTGGTTGGTCGATGCGGCCCAAATGGGCGATGTGCAAGCCCAAATTGAACTGGGCTTAGATAGCGCTGCACAGGGCAAGCTTCAGGAAGCGCTTCGGTATTTCAATTTGGCGGCTCCTGCATCGGCCGTCGCGCGCAGCAATGTGCAGTTGGTGTTGGCTCGCATCGATGAGTTGCGGCGTGAAACGGGTTCGAGCGAAGACATGGCAACTCAAAAGGCCTCTGATGCGTCTTCTTCTAACCAGGCGCAAGCCGTGTTTGAGCAAGCCCGCAAGTACCACCGAGGCGAAGGGGTTCCCGCCAACTTCAGTCTGGCCCTGCGCGACTATCAGCGTGCCCAAGCTCTTGGCAGTGTGGAAGCCAAGCGCATGCTGGCATTGATTTATTCGGTGCCTTCGCCCGATGGTCCGGTGAACCTGAAATGGATGCAGGAATTGGCCCGCATCGATTTGTCGTGGCTGAACATGGCCCACAGCGCGCAAGTCGCCCCCGAATATTTGTTGCGCGAACCCACGCCGCTGTATGACTATTTGCCAGCCCCATGGCGGCAGCAGCGGCCCGACGTGGTCAGCCCTTGAACAACCCCAAATCATGCGCCATGCTGATGGCCTGCGCCCGGCTGTGCACCTGCATTTTTGAGAGCATGCGCTTGACATGGGTTGACACCGTCCAGGGTGAAATGCCCAAACGACGCCCCATTTGCGCACTCGTCAAACCCGATGAAATCATGCGCAAGATTTGCACCTCGCGAGGCGTGAGCGATTCTTGCAAAGGATTCAGATGACCGTTGCCAGCGCCATTGGGTTTCTGCCAGTGCGACAACAAGCGCCTGGTCAGTGCAGGCGGAAAACTGGCGCCATCTTGGGTGACCCAGTGCACCAACTGCGCACAAGAAACATGGGGCTCGTGGCCGTTGACCACCCCTCGCACGCCTTTGGATACGGCTTGCAGAGTCCAATCGGCATCGTCAAATCCCAACACCAACACCATCTCGGCCAATGGCCGCGCTTGCCGCACATGGTCTAACACCTCAAGCGCGTCATCGTGCGCTCGATCGATTTGCATCACCATCACATCAAAGTCGTACAGGTTGACCATGCGTCGCACCTCGGGTCGGTGCATGCGCTGTGAGAGCACCCGAATCTGGTTGTCTTGTTGTAGTTCTTGAGCCAACTGTCCTGTGGAAACTGCTGGCTCAATCAGCAGCACATCAATATGGGTTTCAAACGCCAGCTGGCGAACGTTGGGAAGTGAATCACGCATGATGACTTTCAAACACCCACCATTTGATGCCTGATGGCGTACTTGGTCAGTTCGGCCACTTTGTGCACACCCACTTTGCGCATGATGTTGCGCCGATGCACATCCACCGTACCCGGGGCAATGTTGAGGCTACGCGCAATTTGTTTAGACGTGTACCCATCGGCGATCAGGCGAAGCACTTGCCCCTCGCGGTCGCCCAGTGAGCTCTCTGCTGATTGGTGATCTACGTCAGATCCCGATGCATGAAGCATGCGTTGCAGGCTATCGGCGCACATATACAAACGCCCTTCAAAAGTGGTTCGAATGGCGCACACCAGTTCTGAGAGGCCTGCAGATGCTGACACACACCCCCGCACTCCTGCATCAAACACACTTCGTATTTGTCCTGCATCGTGCAGGTTAGAAAACACCACCAGCGAGGTGCTGGCAGATGCAGCGGAAAGGGTGTGTAAATCTTCTATCAACTGGGGGGCAATGTGATGCATGCCAAACACCACCACATCGGGCTTGTGCTGCATCAACTCTTGATGCATGCACCCTGCATTGTTAAGCATGGGAATGATCTGCAAATCGTCTCTGGTGGGCAACGATTCGGTCAAGGCTTCTAGAAATATTTTCTCCGGGTGTCTGAGCAAAACTTTGATGGATGTAGGCACACCGTGATTGACCATGCTTGATTCCGTGAAATGAAAACATTCAATATTCATCATATTGATCTCCAGCTGTGTGCGTTCGAACACATATAAAGGACAAGCCAACAAAGACTTACAGAAAACCTTGGTCTTTCATGAACAACATCAACGCCATCCGCCCTTGGCACGTGGTTTTTTGATAAATGTTGTGCAGGTGTAGCTTGGTGGTGCCTTCACTGATATTGAGTTTGCTGGCGATGCGTTTGTTGGGGTTGCCTTCAGCCACCATCTTGGCCACAGCCAATTCACGTGGAGTCAGCAACTTGGCCACTTTGCCGTTTTTCTTTTCACGATCTAGCAAGTGCTGAACCGAACCCAAGGTGAGTTCGCGGTCATACCATCGGTTGCCGTTTTGAACTGACTGCACACATTGACGCAGCGTGCTGGCAGACTTGTCTTTACCAACCAATCCCTGTGCGCCCAAGTCCATGCACTTGACCACATCGGCCATGGGCGCAGAGGTGAACACCACTGCCTTGGTGCGAGCAGATATTTGGGGTAAATCACGAATCACATCCAAGCCCGACTTTTTAGGAAGGTGGATGTCCATCACCACCACATCGGGTTGTTTGCGTTGCAAGACATCAACCAGCGATTCGCCATCGAGGACAGCACCACTGACCAAACAATCACGATCTTGCTCAAACACCCGTTGCAAACCATCTAATGTGATGGGTGATCCATCAGCCAACACCATTTCGATCATCTTCACACTCCATTCGATAGGGATGTGCAAAGGTTATGGTCCAGCGATGAAAAGCTCTATTCACCGAAATGTATAAAAGCCCCTCGTCCAATTGGGTAGTTGAAAACAGAAATACACATACCACTACCCATAAATGTGTACAGCCACTATGGCGTCAATTTCGGTGATTCTGACGGGCTTTTTGGGCGTATTGAGAAGCCGAATTAGACAAGGCCACTGCGCGCGCCGCGTATTCAGTGGCTTGGCGGGTGGCCTCAGCCGCAGCAGCAGAAGCTTGAGAAGAAGCCCCTTCGGCATGTTGCGCCACCGCCATAGAGGCTGCGGCAGCTGCAGACGAGGCCGCGGCGGCGGCTTCCAGGGCTGCTTGTGCCGAAGCATAAGCACTGGCTGCTGCCATTTCGGCGGCATTGGCAATATCCAATGAAGCCGCTTGTGCCGCCAATTCGGCACTGTTCTGTGCTGCTTCTGCTGCCATTTGTGCCGCTTTGGCGGCACGTTGGGCCGATTCAGAGGCGTGCACCGTGAGCTCTTTGAGCGTGCTTAGCGTGCTAGCAAAATTTTGATTCAGGATGTGATAACCCTGCTTGACTTCTTGCAGTTCGGATTGCAGCAACTCAATGGTGCATTTGATTTTTTCAAGTTCTGAGCTCAATGAGAAGGCTCCTGATTGATAAGAGACGAGAAGACACCTAACCCTTGAGTTTTGTTCATGAGGCATGCATAGCCAGTTTGCAACCACTCATAACATTCGCAAGAGAGTGATTGTAAAAGAGCCCGATCGAGAACAGTGAGTTGCCCCCTGATGTATGAAATGGCCCCGAGTTTTTGCAAATGACTGGCCGCCATGCTCACGCCTTCACGGCGAACGCCCAGCAACTGAGCCAACGTTTCTTGCGTAATTGACAACACATTGCCCGATGCTTTGTCTTGCAAGACCAACAAGGTGCGAGCCAATTGTTGTTCGATGGAATGCTTGCGATTGCAGACCACGTTGCGTGAAGTGAGCATCAGCCAATATTGCAAGTAAACCATCAACAATTGACGAAAAATGGGCGACGAATTGAACTCGTTTTGCATCCATTGCATGGGAATTTTGTAGGCCAAACCTTCCACCATCACCACTGCAGTCGACAAACAGTTTTGACTTGCCATGAAGGCATGTATGCCCACCATTCCTTCATGGCCCACCTGCGCATAGCCCACCATATCTCCGTCTTCAAACGGATATTGCATCGACACGATGCAGGTGACCGGAAAGTACACGTGATCGGCATTTTTTCGCTCATTGAAGAGCACTTGATCTTTTTGAAGTTCATCAATTTTGATGAACGGACTCCAGCGCTGCCAGTCTGAAGGCGACAAAAGAGACAGAAGCTTGTTACCGTGCTGATACAGATGATGTGTCTTCACAATAATCAAATAGAAAAGTGATACCACATGATTTTGAACATGAGGCCTAGTATGCACTGTCAATCCTTTCTATAGGCTAACTTTCTGATCAAGGGGTCAGTTGATCATCTTTGACGAGCATTGCACGATGAGATTTTTTGCAACCAAAGGAAGTCTCATGTCAGTGTTCAAACAAATCATGGTGTCGTACGATGGCACCCCGTTTTCACATCAGGCTGTACAAAAGGCAGTTGACTTGGCACACCTGTGCAATGCCGAAATCACCATTGCCACCGTGGTTCCGTCGTATGTGCCGGTGATATTTGATGGTTACAACTACACCAACGATCCTGACCGAGAAAAAGTGGAACAAACTTGGATTCAAGAAGCCCACGCGGCCATTGATCGGTTGATCAAAACGCTGCACATTACCAACTTAAAGATTCACCCCAAGGTCATCAAATCAGACGATGTAGCGCATGGCTTGCTGAAGCTGGCGATCAAGTCGCACGTCGATTTGATGGTGATGGCCTCACATGGACGTGGGCCCTTTCAGCGCTTGATATTGGGCAGCGAAACCCACAAGGTTCTCACCCACACCAAAATTCCGGTGTTGGTGATGCGTTAAAAAGGGCCCCACGGGGCCCTTCTGTTAGGCAGATGCCGATGCACCTGACCGACGGGATGAATGCGTGGCCTCGGCTTTTTTGTCAGTTTCAGTGCTGCTGGTGCTAGGTGGAATCAAGGGGGGCATGTGATTGAATGCCTGCAAGTAGTTGTGCGTCATCAAGGCACCGCGATGAGACGCATCCTGCATGGCTTTGAGCCATTGCTGCGTAAACGACAGCATCGACTGCAGCGAATTAACCGAGGGCGCCACAGGCTCGGTTGCACCATTGGGCAAAAATTTAGAAAGTAACACCACCGCTTCTTCGCTGTCGCCAAAGCGCCTCTGCAAAGCCTGCATCAGGTCTGATTGAGTTTGCAAATTCATTTCAACTGCTTTCAACATGGCATTGGTGATCTGGTGCCACGATTGGCCCATTTCCGCGGCCATCAATTGAGCAGCCACTGCCGGGTCTTTGGCATCGTTGATTTCCAACGCTTTGACATGGGCACCTTCTAGCAACTTGAGGTTTTCGGCAATGGCCATGTCGATGAGTTTTTTGGCACGTTCAGCCGATAGGCTTGACACCTCAAACACACTGGAAATGAAGACATTGGGCTGAAGAGCGGCGGGTTGAATCATGATGAAGTTCCTAAAAATCAAAAGAGGATCTTCATGCTAAGAACACCGCCCTATGGCGACCATACAACCAACGATGTAGGGTTATCAACCCTTTGAATGCTCTAAATTGAATCAACACGCAGAAGCAGTGTTGAGGGGGGTGACTGTTTTAAGAATGTTTTTGAGAATAGATTTTTCAGCCACTTTGAGATCGTAGGCCTGCTGAAGGTTCAACCACGACTGCGCATCTCCGCCAAAATATCTTGCTAAACGCAAAGCAGTATCTGGGGTAATACCCCGACGCCCCAACACAATGTCGTTGATGCGCGAAGGCGTGACGTGCAAGGCTTTTGCCAATGCATTCACACTCATTTGCAAGGGCACCAAATAATCTTCTTTCAGAATTTCACCTGGATGAATAGCCCTGAGTTGGTTTTTCATGCACATTACCTGCATTAATGATAATCAACCACTGCAACATTTGCTGGCCCTTTATCGGTCCATACAAAGCACAACCTGAACTGATCATTGATGCGGATGCTGTACTGCCCAACTCTGCTTCCCTTTAGGGCTTCCAGACGATTTCCTGGAGGAGATCGCAAAAAATCAAGGGTTGCCGCACAGTCGAGCATTTGCAGTTTTCTCTCTAGTGAGGACTTCATTGAGACAAATCGCTTGACTCTTTTCCCCTCAAAAAAGAGCTGCGTCTCGCCACATGCAAAAGAGAGAATCATGGCAAATAACCAGTTACCGTTTACCGGTAACCAGTATATTACTCCACCGTCACTGACTTGGCAAGGTTACGCGGTTTGTCGACATCGGTGCCACGCAAACACGCGGTGTGATAAGCCAGCAACTGCAGAGGCACCACATGCAAAATGGGGCTTAGCGCACCATAGTGCTCGGGCATGCGAATCACGTTGATACCCGGCTCGGATTCGATGTGGGCGCCTGCATCTGCCAATACGTAAAGCTGCCCACCGCGTGCACGCACCTCTTGCATATTGCTTTTGAGCTTTTCTAACAAGGCATCGTTGGGGGCTACCGTGACCACTGGCATGGCGTCGGTGACCAACGCCAACGGACCATGCTTGAGCTCGCCAGCTGGATATGCCTCAGCATGGATGTAGCTGATTTCTTTGAGCTTGAGCGCTCCTTCTAGGGCAATGGGGTAATGCACGCCACGCCCCAAGAACAGGGCGTTTTCTTTGGTGGCAAATTCTTGGGCCCACGCCATGACTTGTGGCTCAAGGGCCAACACACTTTGCAAGGCAGCAGGCAAATGGCGCATTTGGCGCAGATACTCAGATACGTCGGCATCGTTGATGAAGTTACGCACGCGCGCCAAATTGACGGTAAACAAAAACAACGCTGCCAGCTGGGTGGTAAACGCTTTGGTGGAAGCCACGCCCACCTCGACACCCGCACGTGTGACATAAGCCAAGCCGCATTCACGCACCATGGCACTGGTGGCCACATTGCAAATGGTGAATGAATACGGCATGCGCTGCGATTGCGCATGGCGCAGTGCGGCCAAGGTGTCGGCCGTTTCACCGCTTTGGCTGATGGTGATGACCAGCGTTTGAGGATCGGGCACGCTATCGCGGTAGCGGTATTCGCTGGCGATTTCTACTTGCGTGGGAATTTTGGCAATGGATTCGAGCCAGTACTTGGCCACCAAGCCGCTGTAGTAGCTGGTACCACACGCCAAAATAAGCACCTTGTTGATGGTGTAAAACACATCGTAAGGTTTACCGGCTGTGCCGTTGCCCATGGCAAACAAATCAGAATCGATGCGAGCCACCCCTTCGAAGGTGTTGGCCAACGCTTCGGGTTGCTCAAAAATTTCTTTTTGCATGTAAT
>JBEDMU010000142.1:0-22125 GCA_041170945.1 Pseudomonadota bacterium | reverse complement strand
ACCGCAAGGGCGTCACCCGTTTGTGTTACGCAGGTTCTGTGGCGCACACGCACGTGGCTCACGCGCATGCCACACGCGAACCTTTGCAATTTGGCGCCGAAATTTTTGGTCACGAAGCCATTGAAGCCGACTTAGAAGCAGTCGATTTGATTCAAACCTGTCTCAAGGCATGTGGCTTAACCTCATTCACCCTGGATTTATCCGACGTGCGTGTTGTTGAGGCCCTGTTTGATCTTCAAGGACAGGTGGCTTCAGCATTGAAGCACCAAGTACTCGAGGCGCTGTCAGTGAAAGATGTGCCACGCCTCGTCACGTTGACGCAGGGCTTTAAACCCGAGGTGGCACAGGCATTGGTGGCCTTACCAGGTTGGGTGGGTGATGCCCAGGTATTGGCAAAGGCCCAATCTCAACTGCCCAATACCCCTCTGATCCAAGCTGCTTTTGCCGACATGTCGCGGCTGGCGGCTGCAGCTTCATCTGTTCAGGTCACAGTTGATTTGTCTGACATGCGGGGCCATGCTTACTACACGGCCACCAGGTTTTCGGTTTACGCCACTGAGAACCAACGTGGCACTCCCGTTGAGTTGGCACGCGGCGGGCGTTACGACGAAGTGGGTGCGGCATTTGGTCGACGCCGTCCGGCGGTTGGTTTCGGATTGGACATCAAAGATTTGGTCCGGTGTTTAGCGCCAGCAGGCATGCGGCCTGTTATTCGTGCCCCGTGGAAAGATGACGAGAGTTTGCAAAATGCCATCCGTTCTCTGCGCAGCCGCGGGGAGGTGGTGGTTTGTGTGTTGCCAGGACACGAGCAAGAAATTTCTGAATTCGATTGCGATCGCGAGCTCATTCAAATCAATGACGTTTGGCTCGTTCAATCCCTTACCTGAAAGTTTTTATCATGAGCGTATCTAAGCCTTTGGCCGCACGCGGCCGCAACGTGGTTGTCGTTGGCACCCAATGGGGTGACGAGGGTAAAGGCAAATTGGTCGATTGGTTGACAGAAACCGCCCACGCAGTGGTGCGCTTTCAGGGCGGTCATAACGCTGGACATACCTTGGTCATCAATGGTCGCAAAACGGCGCTTCACCTGATCCCCAGCGGCATCATGCGTGAGGGGGTGCGTTGTTTCATTGGCAATGGGGTGGTTCTCTCGGCAGGAAAACTGCTTGAAGAAATTCGTGGCCTTGAGGCAGCTGGTGTCAAGGTCCGAAATCGACTGTTCATCAGCGAAGCATGTCCCTTGATCTTGCCTTACCACGCTGCCATCGACCAAGCTCGTGAGGCGGCCAAAGAACAATCAGGTGCTGCCAAAATTGGCACCACGGGACGTGGCATCGGCCCCGCATACGAAGACAAAGTGGCCCGTCGAGCCTTGCGTGTACAAGATCTCAAGGTGCCAGAACGATTTGCCACTCGCCTGCGCGAATTGCTTCAACTGCATAACCACAACCTGAAGCAGTTCTTGCACAGCGATCGCATGGACTGGCCCGATGCCATGAAGCCGTATTTGGTCAATGGCGAAGTCTCGTTTGATGCCGTTTACGAAGAAGCTATGGCGCATGCTCGTGAAATTTTGCCGATGGTGGCCGATGTGTCGCGCATGCTCAATGAGGCTCATGCAGAAGGTGACAACTTGTTGTTCGAAGGAGCTCAAGGCACCTTGCTCGACATCGATCACGGTACCTACCCATTCGTCACCTCCAGCAACTGCGTAGCCGGAAACGCTGCAGCCGGCTCAGGAGTTGGCCCAGGCTTGCTTCACTATGTGCTTGGCATTACCAAGGCCTATTGCACGCGAGTGGGCGGAGGACCATTCCCCACTGAACTTGAATGGGAAAAAGAAGGTACACCCGGTTGGCACATGGCCACCGTGGGGGCCGAAAAGGGCACCACCACGGGTCGTAGCCGTCGCTGCGGTTGGTTTGATGCAGCTTTGCTGAAGCGCTCTGCACAAGTCAACGGGCTTTCTGGCCTGTGCATCACCAAGCTCGATGTCTTAGATGGACTCAGCGAACTCAAACTGTGTGTGGGTTACGAACTCGATGGCGAGCGCATCGACATTCTGCCTTTGGGGGCAGATGAGATTGCCCGTTGCGTACCCATTTACGAAACCTTGCCCGGCTGGAGTGATTCAACCCAAGGTGTCACGTCGATGGGAGCACTGCCTCAAGCGGCTCGTACCTATCTAGAGCGCATTGAAGCCGTCACTGGGGTGCCGATACACATGGTGTCGACCAGCCCCGATCGTGATCACACCATTTTGTTGCGTCATCCTTTTGCCGAATAACCCTCTTTTTTGCCCTGACCCAATTACTTACTTGTGGAGTGCACTCACATGCTGACAGAAGACGGAAAACACCTCTATGTGTCTTACGATGAATACCACGACCTGATTGAAAAATTGGCTCTCAAAATCCATCAATCAGGATGGCAGTTCGACAACATTTTGTGTTTGGCTCGAGGTGGCATGCGTCCTGGCGACATTCTTTCGCGAATTTTTGACAAGCCTTTGGCCATTATGTCTACCAGCTCCTATCGTGCTGAGGCAGGCACAGTGCAGGGGCATCTCGACATTGCACGCTACATCACCACACCCAAAGGCGAAATCGCAGGACGTGTGTTGCTGGTTGACGATTTGGCCGATTCAGGCCACACCCTCAAGCGCGTCATCGATACATTGCGCAACAACTACCAACCGATCACCGATTTGCGCAGTGCCGTGATTTGGACCAAGGGTGTATCCACATTTCAGGCCGATTATTCAGTTGAGTTCTTGCCTACCAACCCGTGGATTCATCAGCCTTTCGAGCAGTACGACACCCTGCGTCCTGAAGGATTGCTAGAGAAGTGGAAGGTTTGACGTGGACAGCCGCACAGCCATCATTCACCATCCATACCGTCCTCCTGACGGTTTTGAATCGATGGCGCCAGCTGTGCACAAAGCGTCTACGGTATTGTTTCCGAATCTCAAGGCCATGCGACAGCGCGATTGGAGCGATCGCAGCGGCTACACGTATGGTACGCACGGCACACCCACCACGTTTACGCTTGAGTCGCGAATTGCAACTCTTGAGGGTGCCAAGCACGCTTTGCTGGTGCCCAGTGGGTTGGCCGCCATCACGCTGGTCGACATGGCGTTTTTGCAAAGTGGTGACGAAGTCTTGGTGCCCGACAATGCATACGAACCCAACAGCACTTTTGCCAAGGTAGAGTTGGCAGCATGGGGCATTCGTTCATCGCACTACAACCCCATGGATCCCGAAGATCTGCGTCGACGCATCACGCCATCGACCCGATTGGTATGGATAGAAGCGGCCGGCTCGGTCACCCTAGAGTTTCCTGATGTGTCGGCGCTTTGCGATGTGGTCCGTTCTTGTCAGCAAGGGCGTGAACGAGCCATCCTCACCGCGATTGATCACACGTGGGGTTCGGGGGTGGCATACAGTCCCTTTGACTGGGGTGTAGATGTTGCGGTTCACGCGCTGACCAAGTATCCCAGTGGAGCTGCTGATTTGCTCATGGGGTCGGTCACAACTCGTGACGATGACTTGTTTGAAGCCTTGCAAATGTCGCAAGGTCGTTTGGGCTTGTGTGTGGGGGCCAACGATGCCGAAGCGGTGCTGCGCGGTTTGCCCACCGTGCACATGCGCTACCACCAAGCCGACGCAACTACGCGTGAATTGGCTCTATTCATGCAGTCTCAGCCGCAGGTTCAGCAGGTGTTTCACCCCGCATTGCCTAATAGCCCAGGACATGAAGCATGGAAGCGGCACGCAACTGCTGCAGCTTGTTTGTTTGGTGTGTTGTTTGATTCGACGATTCCCGACCAAAAAATCGATGCGTTTTGTGAAGCGCTGAGTTGTTTTGGTTTGGGCTATTCGTGGGCGGGTCCTCAGAGTTTGGTGCTTCCCTACAACGTCAATCGCATGCGCGAGCTTGGATGGCCGCACCAAGGGGGCTATGTCCGTTTTGCCATTGGCTTAGAGCACGTCAACGACCTCAAAGACGACTTGAAACAGGCTCTACAGGCTCTTCAGTAAGCCAGTCGTTTAGAGCAAGCCCTGCAAAGTGGGCCACACGTTATCAAGCATTTTGGGCTGGGCTTGTGCATTGGGGTGTATGCGATCAGCCTGAAACCATTTCAAAGAGTCAGGCGTGTCGGCAATGCCAGTCAAGAAAAAAGGCACCACAGCCACATCGGTGTCTTTTGCAATTTTTGGAAACATGGCTCCAAACTCCCGTGCATAAGCTGCTCCGTAATTGGGTGGCACTTGCATGCCGATGAGCAACACCTGGGCTGATGCTTGTTTGCTCAGCGCAATCATTCTTTTGAGATTTTTTTGTGTGGTTTTCAAGTCAAAGCCGCGCAGGGCGTCGTTGCCACCCAATTCAATGATCACCGCTTTGGGTTGAATTCGCTTCAAGAGGGTGGGCAGTCGTGCCAAGCCGCCGGCTGTGGTTTCTCCGCTGATGCTGGCATTGACCACTTTCCATTGGGGGTGACTTTTTTGCATGCGCTGATTGAGCAACTCGACCCATCCGCTGCCTCTAGACAAACCATATTCGGCACTGAGTGAATCGCCCACCACCAGCAATGTCTGGGCATGGGCTGGGTTTATGACAGCAACGGTCCACGCTGCCAGCAAAGCCAAGGCACAATGGACCAATAAGCGTGCGTATCGAATGGTAGGCATGGTGTTTGATCAACCCAATCTTAGATGATGACTGCTCAAGACGAAGTGTTGCGACTGGATCGTGTCGAAAAAGTGGTGCAAGAAGCCACAGGACCATTATGTATCTTGCGTGAGGTCAGTTTGACCATTCGAAAAGGCGAAACCGTCGCTGTTGTAGGGGCTTCTGGTTCAGGCAAAAGCACGCTGTTGTCGATCATGGCCGGTTTGGATACCCCAAGCGCCGGACAAGTGTGGGCTTTGGGTCAATCACTGTCAACCATGGGTGAAGACGAGCGTGCAGGTTTTCGAGCTCGGCACATGGGCTTTGTTTTCCAAAGTTTTCAGCTATTGGGACACCTCACGGCGCTTGAGAACGTGGCACTGCCTCTTGAATTGTTGGGGGCTGATCATGTGCTTGAGCGAGCCCAAGTCTTGTTAAAAGAAGTGGGATTGGCTGAGCGCATGCATGCATATCCGCGCGTGCTATCAGGTGGAGAGCAACAGCGGGTGGCATTGGCGCGTGCTTTTGTGGTGCAGCCCTCCCTGTTACTGGCAGACGAGCCAACCGGAAGTTTGGATACTGAGACCGGTCAGCGCGTGTTGGAGTTGATGCTTGACATGAACCAACAGCATGGAACCACCTTGGTATTGGTCACGCATGATCCCCAGCTAGCCAATCGATGCGATCGACGCATCGTGGTGCAGTCTGGTCAGGTCTTGGGAGGATAATCTCCTCTATGTCTTCACACAAAATTCTGTATGGTTTCCACGCGGTTGGCGTGCGCCTCAAGGTTGATCCTCAATCCATTTCTGAAGTTTGGGTTGATCCCCAGCGACGAGATGCGCGCATGCGGCAATTCATCGACCGTGCTAAAGAGCAGGGCGTTCGCATGCATGAAGCTGACGGCGCTCGTTTGTCCCAGTTGGCGGGAGGTGCTGGCCACCAAGGGGTAGTGGCCAGAGTACAAGCCAAGTCTTTGCAACGCACGGTTGCCGAAGTGTTGGAGGATGCAGCCGATGCCAACCAAAAGCCTTTGTTGTTGGTGCTCGATGGCGTCACCGATCCGCACAACTTGGGGGCGTGTTTGCGTGTGGCAGATGGGGCAGGAGCTCATGCGGTGGTAGCGCCCAAAGATCACGCGGTCGGCCTCAATGCCACCGTCGCCAAGGTGGCCAGTGGCGCTGCCGATACCGTGCCTTACCTTATGGTGACCAATTTGGCTCGCACCTTGAACGAACTCAAAGATGCCAACGTGTGGGTCATTGGCACGTCTGACGATGCCGAACACACCATTTACGACGTTGATTTGAAGGGGCCGGTGGCCTTGGTGATGGGGGCTGAAGGCCCGGGCATGCGACAACTCACCCGAAAAACCTGCGACCAGTTGGTTCGAATTCCCATGATGGGTGGGGTGGAAAGCTTGAATGTGTCGGTGGCCAGTGCGGTGTGTTTGTACGAAGCCTTGCGACAACGTGGTGAAATACTCAATCAATCAACCAAAAGTTGACGCCCGCAGAATCACAGCCAGCCAATTGCGCCCAGCAGACCACCTGCTGCAATGAGCCACAAAATGTGAAGTTGGGTTCGCCACGAAATAAGTGTTACCAAAGCGGCAGCCAGCCACAAGCCGACATCTTTTTCGATGTCATGGTGTGAAGCGATCAACAACCATCCGCTTGAAAAAAGCATGGCCACAACCATAGGGGCCATGCCTGCTTTGAAAGCTTTGACAGCACGCAATTGCTGATGATGTTGTGCCCAACGCGTGGCGTGATAAGTCAATAATCCAGATGGCAACAAAATGCTGATGAGTGTTGTCAGTGCCAACCCCACGGCCACAACATGCGTGAGCCCATTGTTCAGCCCCGCAGCCTGACTGGCATTGAGGCCAACGTGCCAACCCAGAAGGGCGACATATGTGACGTTGGGTCCTGGAGCCGATTGCGACAATGCAATCGAGGTTGAAAATTGCGTATCGCTGATCCAACCCTGTTCGCGAACCAAATAGCGGTGTTGATCGGCGATGGTAGTGACGGGGCCGCCCACGGTGAGCAGCGACAACATCAGGTACTGCAGCGTCAATTGAAGCAAGTTCCAGGCATCGAGCGTCATGGCATTCATGGCTGCCCCTCATCGGAGTTGGCAGGTTTGCTCTTAGGAGAGACAGCATGTTGTCGCCAAGCCCAGGCTACTGCGGTGGATCCCACCACCGTGAGCACGCCAATCAAAGGCCACTGCAACAAAACAATCAAACACAAGGTGGTCCCCATGATGATCACGCTGGGAATCAGGCCCATCGGGTTGTGACGCAGGGCAGGTAGCAGTTTGAGGGCGGCCGCCATGATCAAGCCTGCAGCCACTGCTCCCATGCCTCGCAATGCGCCTTGCAAAGCCACTGAATGTGACCACTGTGAATACAGCGAAACCAACACCAACACCAATAGCAGCGGGGCCAACAGAAGGCCTGACATGGCAGCCAGAGAGCCACGCCATCCAAAGTATCGGGCTCCAAACATCATCGACAGGTTGACCACGTTGGGTCCGGGCATCACTTGAGCGATCGCCCAATCTTCCACAAATTTTTCGCGTGTGAGCCACTGCTTTCGTTCAACCAGTTCTTGTTGTGCCACGACGAGCACCCCACCAAACCCTTGCAAGGCAAGCCACATGAACGAAAAAAACAGGTCCGCGAGGGACCTGGGGCGATGCAGAGCCCCATCCAATGGGGCCTGCAAAGAAGCGTCAGAGGGGGGCTTAGATGACCAAACCACCGGTGACTTCAATGACGATGCCGTTGACATAAGCGGCTTCGTCGCTGGCCAAAAAGGCATAGACGTTGGCGATGTCTTCGGGTTCACCCAAACGCTTGAGCGGTACTTTGGCAGCCAACTCTTCGATGACTTTGTCGGGTACCGTTGCGATCATGGGGGTTTTGATGAAGCCAGGGGCCACTGCGTTGACACGCACGCCCTTGGGGCCGAGTTCACGAGACCATGTTTTGGTAAAACCAATCACACCAAACTTGGTAGCTGCGTAGTTGGTTTGGCCAAAGTTGCCATACACGCCAACCACAGAAGAGGCGTTGAGGATAGAGCCTTTGCCTTGAGCCAACATGATTTCTGCAACCGCTTGGGCGCAGTTGTAAACACCCTTCAGGTTGACATCGATCACGCGGTCAAATTGCTCTTCGGTCATTTTGACCAAACGCGAGTCCATGGTGATGCCGGCGTTGTTCACGAGGGTATCAATGCGACCGAATTGTTCCATCACGCTCTTGACCATGGCGTCAACTTGTGCGCGCTTGGTGACGTCGACCACAAAGCCAACTGCTTTCACGCCTTCGGCTTGACACAGTTTGACGGTTTCGTCGATGCTTTCTTGGCGCATATCAACGACCACCACGTGAGAGCCTTCTTTGGCAAATTTCACAGAGGTAGCACGGCCAATGCCTTGACCGCCGCCGGTGATGATGCTGACTTTATCTTGGAGACGTTTCATTTTGACTTCCTTATTTTCTGAGCGAAGAGGAGAGGGAAGCCAATGTCAAACCAACACCCAGCTTCCTGGGCGATATTTTGCCCTTTAAAAAGGGATTTTTGTTGCAGCGCAGCAATATATTCAGAATTGGTTGTGATACGTCAAGGTTCAAGGGTAACACGAGTGTGTTTGCCGCACTTTGTCGAGGACAAACGCCGTACGCAGACGTTAAAAAAGCACCTTGAAGGTGCTGATGTCATGCTGATGAGGTAAAAAGGCCGTGGCGGAGAGAGCGGGATTCGAACCCGCGGTGGGCTATTAACCCACACACGCTTTCCAGGCGTGCGACTTAAACCACTCATCCATCTCTCCGAGGGCAGCCTTTGATTGTACACTGCCGCCATTCTCATTTTTCTCACTGCTGGAGCCTGGCAATGAAATTCCGTTTCCCCGTGATCATCATCGACGAGGACTTTCGGTCCGAAAACACATCGGGCTTGGGGATTCGTGCACTGGCGCATGCCATCGAGACCGAGGGGTTCGAAGTGGTGGGGGTCACCAGCTATGGTGACTTGAGCCAATTTGCGCAGCAGCAAAGCCGTGCCAGTGCATTTATCTTGTCCATTGACGACGAAGAATTCACCCCTGGTCCCGACCTTGATCCAGCGGTGTTGCAGTTGCGCACCTTTATTGAAGAGGTGCGTCGTCGCAACGCCGATGTGCCTATTTATGTGTACGGCGAAACCAAAACATCGCGTCATATTCCCAACGACGTGTTGCGCGAGTTGCATGGCTTCATTCACATGTTTGAAGACACTCCCGAATTTGTGGCGCGTCACGTCATTCGCGAAGCCAAATCTTATTTGGAGAGTATTCAACCGCCTTTCTTCAAGGCCTTGCTTGATTACGCAGAGGATGGTTCATACAGCTGGCATTGCCCGGGGCATTCGGGTGGAGTGGCCTTTTTAAAGTCACCCGTTGGTCAAATGTTTCACCAGTTTTTTGGCGAAAACATGCTACGTGCCGACGTTTGCAATGCCGTTGAAGAACTCGGTCAGTTGCTTGACCATACCGGACCTGTCGCCGAAAGTGAACGCAATGCGGCGCGCATTTTTAACGCAGACCATTGCTTTTTTGTGACCAATGGCACCAGCACCAGCAACAAGATGGTGTGGCACCACGCGGTAGCACCTGGGGATGTGGTGGTGGTTGATCGCAACTGCCACAAATCGATCTTGCATTCGATCATCATGACGGGTGCTATTCCGGTGTTTCTCAAGCCTACACGCAATCACCACGGCATCATTGGCCCAATTCCTCAATCAGAGTTTGAGGTTGATGCGATTCGCGAAAAAATTCGTCAGCATCCCTTGCTTGAAGGTGTGAATGCCCAAGAAGTCAAACCGCGTATCTTGACGCTGACGCAGTCAACTTATGACGGTGTGCTCTACAACACTGAAATTATCAAACGCAAGCTCGACGGGTTTGTCGACAACATTCATTTTGACGAGGCCTGGTTGCCTCATGCTGCGTTTCATCCGTTTTATGGTCCGTTTCACGCCATGGGCAAAAAGCGCGAAAGACCTCAAACCTCGGTGGTTTACGCCACGCAATCGATTCACAAATTGCTCGCTGGCATCAGCCAAGCCAGTCATGTGCTGGTGCAAGACTCGCAAAGCGTCAAGCTGGACCGCCACTTGTTCAACGAAGCATTTTTGATGCATACGTCTACGTCTCCCCAGTACGCCATCATTGCCAGCTGCGATGTGGCTGCGGCCATGATGGAGCCGCCGGGAGGAAAAGCGCTGGTTGAAGAGAGCATTTTGGAATGTCTGGATTTCCGCCGTGCAATGCAAAAAGTGGACAGCGAATTTGGCCCCGATGAATGGTGGTTCCAAGTTTGGGGTCCACAAGACTTGGTTGATGAAGGCATTGGAGAGGCCAGCGACTGGATCTTGAACCGCTCGGGCAGTGTAGACGACTGGCATGGATTTGGCGATTTGGTCACGGGCTTTAACATGCTGGACCCGATCAAGGCCACAGTGGTCACTCCTGGCTTAGATATCAAAGGCAAGTTTTCAGAAGCTGGAATTCCCGCTTCCATCGTCACCAAGTACCTCACCGAGCACGGTGTGGTGGTTGAAAAAACGGGTTTGTACAGTTTCTTCATCATGTTCACCATTGGCATCACCAAAGGCCGATGGAACACGTTGTTGACCGCGTTGCAGCAGTTCAAAGACGACTACGATCGCAACCAGCCCATGTGGCGCGTGATGCCTGAGTTTTGTGCCAAGCATGCCCGCTATGAGCGCATGGGGTTGCGCGATTTGTGTCAGTTTGTGCACGAGATGTACGCCAAGCATGACGTCGCCCGCTTAACGACCGAAATCTACTTGAGCGATGTCAGCCCTGCCATGCGTCCAGCCGATGCCTATGCATGCATTGCCCATCGCACCACCGAGCGGGTGCCGATTGAGCAGCTGGAAGGACGCGTCGCGACCAGCTTGATCACACCATATCCACCGGGTATTCCGCTGCTGATCCCGGGCGAAGTGTTCAATCGCAAAATTGTCGACTACTTGGTATTTTCAAAGCAGTTCAACAAGCAGTGTCCCGGTTTTGAAACCGACATTCATGGCCTGGTGCGAGAAGAAGACGAAAACGGCGCAGTGCAGTACTACGCTGATTGTGTGAAGGCCTAACCGCCCACTCAGAAGCAAGCGCCACCTGGGGTGGCGCGCACTGACTTAATTCACCACGTCACTGTCGCGACTGATACCGCCCGTTTGGCTAAAGCCGCCATCGACATAGGTGATTTCGGCAGTCACACCCGAAGCCAAATCGGACAACAAAAATGCGGCCACATTGCCAACGTCTTCGATGGTGACGTTGCGGCGCAAGGGCGCTGCGTCAGCCACAACGCTCAGCAAACGGCCAAAATCTTTGATGCCACTGGCGGCCAGTGTTTTGATGGGGCCCGCGCTGATGCCGTTGACGCGAATGCATCGTCCATCTTCGGTTTGACCCACGGCCTCGGCCAAGTAGCGCACTGAGGCTTCAAGACTGGCCTTGGCCATGCCCATGGTGTTGTAGTGGGGAATGGTGCGAACGGCACCCAAATATGACAAGGTCAGAAGCGACGATTGATCGTTCAGGTAGGGCAGTGCGGCTTTGGCAAGTGCGGGAAAACTGTATGCGCTGATGTCGTGCGCAATTCGGAAGTTTTCACGTGTGAGGCCATCGAGAAAGTTTCCTGCAATGGCTTCACGAGGTGCAAAGCCAATAGAGTGAACAAAGCCATCGAATTTGCCCCAGGCCTGAGCCAAGCCCGACACCATGGCTTCAATTTGCTCATCGCTGCCGACATCGCAATCGAAAATCAATTGAGAGTCAAATTCAGCGGCAAATTCAGTGATGCGATCTTTGAAGCGCTCGCCTACGTAACTGAATGCCAACTCTGCGCCTTGGTTGTAGCAAGCTTTGGCAATGCCGTATGCGATAGAGCGGTTAGACAGCAGACCGGTGATAAGAATTTTTTTGCCAGCCAAAAAGCCGTGGGGGTTGCGCATGCGAAACTCCGTCAATTGAATTTGAATAATGATGTAACGGCGATTGTCGCATGAGCTAGGCCATAATCAGCGCTCACCAAGCGAACGGGAGTATGCGCACATGGAAGGCACTTTTTTGGGAATGAACGAAGCTGAAATTGCTCAGTGGGGCATGACAGTGGGTGTCACAGGATTTATTGCTTACATGGTGTTTATTGTTTTTAACCTCTCGCGCGAGGCCAAGGCTGGCAAATTTGGTACCTTTATTTTGTTTTTGGTGCTGACTTTGGGCATGTTGGGCTTTATCGTCAAAAGCATTCTTCAGTGGTGGTGGGAGCGTTGATCGCGTGTCTGGCTGAAATGAGGCTGATTTTGGGCTTGTTTCATAGGAAAAAACGGCTATAATCAAGGTTTTAGCAGGCAACCAGCAAACGAATGGGCGGCTTTATGAGGCGCCCATTTTTTTTGCTTGTTTCGTTTCTTCTTTGCAAAGGACAGTTGTGACGCAGGGTACTTGGCACGATCAGGTCAAAACCACCGTTGAAGGCATGGGCTTCGACCTGGTTGAGGTTGAGCGTTTGGCCAGTGGCTTGTTGCGCATCACCATCGACATGCCCTGGGTTGAGGGTCAGCCTGAATCATGGGTGACTGTTGAAGACTGCGAGGCGGTGACTCGCCAGTTGCAGTTTTTGTTCGAAGTAGAAGGGGTCGATTACAAGCGTTTGGAAGTGGGATCGCCTGGTGTAGATCGCTTGTTGCGCCACGAACAAGACTTGCAGCGCTTTGCCGGCGAGCAAGTTGAGGTCACCCTCAAGTCGCCCATTGGGGCGGCAGCCGGATTGGGCTCGGGTGTGAGTGGCTTGCGCAAAAAATTCAAGGGCACCCTCGAGGCGCGGGCTGAAGGTGGATGGCAGGTTCTATGGACCGATGCACCCCAACCCAAGCCTGGAGTTCGTGTCAGCAAAAAAGCCAAGCCTGTCGAGTGGCAGGTATTGGCATTTGAATGGTCAGAGGTGCGTGAGGCACGTTTGGCACCGGTTCTTGATTTCAAAGGGCGTCAGCCCAAAAATTCTGGGTCAACCCCACAGTGAGGCTATAAGCATGAATCGCGAAATGTTGTTGTTGGTCGATGCAATCGCACGTGAAAAGTCGGTTGAACGAGATGTGGTGTTTGCCGCTGTTGAGGCAGCTTTGGCATCTGCCACCAAAAAACGCTACCCCGAAGGTGCGGATATTCGCGTAGCGATCGATCGCGATACCGGTGAGTCGGAGTCGTTTCGCCGCTGGTTGGTGGTGCCCGATGAAGCTGGTTTGCAAAACCCCGAGGGCGAAGAGCTGCTGACCGATGCGCGCGATGTGATTGCCGACATCGAGGTGGGTGATTACATCGAGCAACCCGTTCAGTCCGAAGAAATTGGTCGTATCGGTGCCATGGCCGCCAAACAAGTGATTTTGCAAAAAATCCGTGAGGCCGAACGCGAAATGATCCTCAACGACTTCATGTCACGAGGCGAGAAGATTTTTGTAGGTACCGTCAAGCGTTTGGACAAAGGCGACCTGATTGTTGAAAGCGGTCGTGTCGAAGGCCGCTTGCGACGCAACGAAATGATCCCCAAAGAGAACTTCCGTCCAGGCGATCGCATCCGCGCCATGATCATGGAAGTTGATCCTACTTTGCGCGGCGCTCCCATTTTGCTGTCTCGCTCGGCACCTGAGTTCATGATTGAACTTTTCCGACAAGAAGTACCCGAAATTGATCAAGGCCTGCTTGAACTCAAGTCTTGCTCACGTGATCCTGGTTCGCGCGCCAAAATTGCCGTGTTGTCGCATGACAAGCGTGTCGATCCTATCGGCACCTGTGTAGGGGTGCGTGGCTCACGCGTCAACGCGGTAACCAATGAACTTGCTGGTGAGCGTG
This sequence comes from Pseudomonadota bacterium, assembly GCA_041170945.1. Taxonomy (GTDB): domain Bacteria; phylum Pseudomonadota; class Gammaproteobacteria; order Burkholderiales; family Burkholderiaceae_C; genus RS62. The sequence continues at coordinate 8,508 of JBEDMU010000142.1, read as the reverse complement.
TTGACATTGTGTTGTGGTCTGATGATCCGGCTCAGTTTGTGATTGGCGCACTGGCTCCCGCCAACGTTTCGTCGATTGTGGTTGACGAAGAGCGTCATGCCATGGATGTCGTAGTTGATGAAGAAAACTTGGCGATGGCCATTGGACGCGGCGGTCAAAACGTGCGCCTGGCATCTGATCTCACAGGATGGCGCATCAACATCATGACGGCCGACGAATCGGCGCAAAAGCAAGCAGAAGAAGCCGAGCGCATCCGTCAGGTCTTTATTCAAAAGCTGGATGTTGATGCTGAAGTGGCCAACATTTTGATTGAAGAAGGGTTCACCACGCTTGAAGAAGTGGCCTATGTTCCCTTGAATGAAATGCTCGAGATTGAAGCGTTTGACGAAGACATGGTCAACGAGTTGCGTACCCGTGCCAAAGATGCGTTGCTGACCCTTGAACTCGCTGCAGAAGAAAGTGTCGAAGAAGCGTCGCAAGATTTGCGTAGCCTCGAAGGCCTGACCACCGAACTGATTGCTCAGTTGGGTGCGGCCGGTATCCATACGCTCGACGATCTGGCCGATTTGGCCACCGACGAATTGGTTGAAATGACCCGTCTGTCTGACGAAGAAGCCAACGCCATCATCATGAAGGCACGCGCTCATTGGTTTGACGGTGAGGAGGGCCAGCGCTGAAAGGCGCAAGGAGATATCCCACATGTCCAATACCACCGTACAAGACCTAGCGGTCGAACTGCACAAAACAACCGAAGGGTTGCTTGAGCAGTTGGCCAGCGCTGGGTTGTCGCAAAAAAACTCCAATGACACCGTTTCAGATGCCGATAAAAAGCGTTTGCTTGATCACTTGAAGGCCAGCCACGGCACTTCAACGGCAGATCGCAAAAAAATCACGCTGACCAAACGTTCCACCACTGAAATCAAGCAAGCCGATGCCACGGGTCGCGCTCGCACCATTCAGGTTGAGGTGCGCAAAAAGCGTGTCTTGGTTCGCCGCGAAGACGAAGCAGAGTCTGCTGCGTCAGCCCCTGCTACGACACCTGCTGTGCCGGTGGTCGATGCGGCTGAGTTGGCGCGTCGTGAGGCTGAAGCCCAGCGTCAAGCCGAGTTGCTGCGTCGTCAAGAAGAAGATTTGGCCCGCCAGCGTGCAGAGCGCGAAGCAGCCGAGCGTGCGCGTGAAGAGCAGGCTCGTTTGCGAGCACTTGAGGCCGAGCAAGCCGTAGCGGCTCAGCAGGCTGAGCAAGACCAATCCGAAGCCGAGCAGGAAGCCCGTGCGCAGGCCCAGCGAGAGCGCCAAGAAGCTGACGCAAAAGCAGCTGCTCAGGCTGCTCAAGCTGCACAAGTTGATGCGCAAAAAGCACAAGACCTTGAAGCACGTCGTCGCAAGGCTGAAGCCGAAGCGGCTGCTATTCGCTCCATGATGGCTTCTCCCAAGAAGGTGTTGGTGGCCAAAAAGCCCGAGGAAGCCAAACCGGCCGAGACGGTGGTGGCTGCTGGCGACAAGAAAAAAACAGGCGTTGTCAAAAAAGAAGTCAAAGCCGAAGCTTTGTCGTCTACTTGGAAAGACGACGTTGCCAAGAAAAAAGAAATCAAAACCCGTGGCGATGCTGGCACCGACCGTGGCTGGCGGGGTGGCCCCAAAGGTCGCAAAGGCGACAAAGACAAACAAGCGTCGTCCAACTTTGTGGCTCCTTCAGAGCCCAAAGTGCTTGAAATTCATGTGCCCGAAACCATTACCGTAGCGGAACTGGCTCACAAAATGGCCGTCAAGGCTTCAGAGGTGATCAAGCACCTCATGAAGCTGGGTCAAATGGCCACCATTAACCAACCGCTGGACCAAGACACCGCGATGATCGTGGTCGAAGAAATGGGGCACGTGGCTGTGTTGGCAGCATTAGACGATCCTGAAGCTTTCACGGCTGAAGAATCCGAGGCACACGATGCCGAAGCTCTGCCGCGTGCACCTGTTGTGACCGTTATGGGTCACGTGGACCACGGCAAAACTTCGTTGCTCGACTACATTCGTCGCAGCCGTGTGGCGGCTGGTGAAGCAGGCGGTATTACCCAGCATATTGGGGCATACCACGTAGAGACTCCGCGCGGCATGATCACGTTCTTGGATACCCCGGGTCACGAAGCGTTTACCGCTATGCGTGCTCGTGGTGCGCAAGCCACCGACATCGTCATCTTGGTTGTTGCAGCCGATGACGGTGTGATGCCCCAAACCAAAGAAGCCATCCGTCATGCCAAGGCTGCGGGCGTGCCCTTGGTGGTGGCCATCAACAAAATTGACAAGCCCGAGGCCAACCCTGATCGCGTCAAGAGCGAATTGGTGGCCGAGAGTGTGGTTCCTGAAGAATACGGTGGCGATTCGCCCTTTATCGAGGTGTCGGCCAAAACCGGTTCTGGAATCGATGAATTGCTTGAAAACGTCTTGCTGCAAGCCGAAGTGCTTGAGCTCAAGGCACCGGTTGATGCGTCAGCCAAAGGCCTGGTGATTGAAGCACGACTCGACAAAGGTCGCGGTCCTGTGGCCACCGTATTGGTGCAGTCGGGCACTTTGAAAACAGGCGACGTCGTGTTGGCTGGCCAAAGTTGGGGTCGTGTGCGAGCCATGCTCGATGAAACCGGTCAAGCCACTCGTGAAGCGGGTCCCTCCATTCCGGTTGAAATTCAGGGCTTGCAAGAAGTGCCTCAAGCAGGTGACGACTTCTTGGTGCTGGCCGACGAACGCCGCGCCCGCGAAATTGCCACCTATCGTCAAGGCAAGTTCCGCTCAACCAAGCTGGCCAAACAGCAGGCAGCCAAACTAGAAAACATGTTCAGCGACATGGAGGCTGGCGAAGTCAAAACCTTGTCGCTCATTGTCAAGGCCGACGTGCAAGGTTCACAAGAAGCACTGGTGGCTTCGCTGCAAAAACTTTCTACCGAAGAGGTGAAAGTTCAGGTGGTGATGGCAGCGGTGGGCGGTATCAGCGAAAGCGATATCAACTTGGCGATCGCTTCCAAAGCGGTGGTGATTGGCTTTAATACCCGTGCCGACGCCGGCGCCCGTAAAGTGGCCGAAACCAATGGCATCGACATTCGCTACTACAACATCATTTACGATGCGGTTGATGATGTGAAAGCAGCCATGTCAGGCATGCTGACCCCCGACAAGAAAGAAGAAATCATCGGCAATGCCGAAATTCGTCAGGTGTTCCGTATCAGCAAGGTGGGTTCTATTGCTGGTTGTATGGTCACTTCGGGTGTGGTTCGACGTGCTGCTCAAATCCGCCTGTTGCGCGACAACGTGGTCATTTATACAGGCGAACTCGAAAGCCTCAAGCGCTTCAAAGACGATGTCAAAGAAGTGCGCGAAGGCTTTGAGTGTGGCCTGAACATCAAGGGCTACAACGATATCAACGAAGGCGATATTCTCGAATTCTTTGAAATCAAAGAAGTGGCACGTAGTCTGTGAAGAAGCAAACCACTCCCAACCGTGGATACCGCGTAGCCGATCAGATTCAGCGCGATCTGACCGAGCTCATTGCGCGCGAGATCAAAGATCCGCGGGTGGGAATGGTCACGCTTCAAAGCGTAGAAGTCACGCCCGATTACGCACACGCCAAGGTTTACTTCAGCGTATTGGTGGGGGACCCTTTGGTGACCGAAGAGGCCCTCAATCAGTCGGCCGGCTTTTTGCGCAACGCTTTGTTTAAGCGTTTGCACATTCATACGGTTCCGACGCTGCACTTTCATTTTGATCGCACACAAGAACGTGCGGCTGATCTCAACGCTCTGATCGCCAAAGCGGTCGCCTCACGCTCACGAGACGAATGATGGATGTATCCCCCAGCAAAAAGCGGGGGGTGAAGATCCAGCGTCGGCCGGTACACGGCGTGTTGTTGTTGGATAAACCCCTGGGCATGAGTTCCACTCAGGCTTTGCAAAAAGCCAAGTGGCTGTTGCGCGCCGAAAAAGCGGGCCATACAGGCACGCTGGACCCTTTGGCTACGGGTGTGTTGCCTTTGTGTTTTGGAGCGGCCACCAAATTCAGTCAAATTCACCTGGACGCAGACAAGTCTTACGAAGCCCTGTTGAAATTGGGCGTGCAAACTTCGACTGCAGATGCCGAGGGCGAAGTCACTCAAACGCTTCCAGTGCCACCCATCACGCAGGCCGATTTGAAGCGAGCGATGACAGAACTGACAGGGCCTCAAGAACAGGTGCCGCCCATGTACTCGGCGTTAAAAAAAGACGGCAAAGCCCTTTACGAATACGCCCGTGCAGGAGAAACGATTGAGCGTCAAGCTCGACATATCGTGATTCATGTGCTCAACATCACGCCAACCGATCAGCCCGACGTGTTGAGGCTGAAGGTCGCCTGCTCCAAAGGGACTTATATACGCACACTGGGTGAATCAGTGGCCCAAGCGCTGGGTACGGTTGGGCATTTGGTGGCTTTGCGTCGCGTCGTCACGGGGCCATTTACCACCAGCGATTGCATTGGCCTCGACGAATTTGAAGCGCTGGACGAAGTGACACGCATGCGTCAACTCAAACCTGTGCCAACCTTGTTGCAGGGCGATGACTGTGTTCATTTGCCTGCGGACCAAGCCGGACGATTCTTGTCGGGCGTTCGCTTGACACTCACGCCTGAAGTCGCTTCATGCGAGCGCGTTCAGGTGTGGGGGGAAGATCCTCATGCCTTCTTGGGTACGGCCCACATTCAAGCTTCCACTCTTATTCCTCAACGCTTACTCAGTCCCATGGAAGTGGGACAAATTCTTCAAACATCATGAGCAAAACCATACGCAACATCGCCATCATTGCCCACGTTGACCACGGTAAAACCACCATGGTCGACCAACTGCTTCGTCAATCAGGCACCTTCGCCGAGCATGAAAAAGTGGTTGACACTGTTATGGATAACAACGCCATTGAGCGCGAGCGTGGCATTACCATTTTGGCCAAAAACTGTGCCGTGAGTTGGGAAGGCACTCATATCAACATCGTTGACACCCCTGGCCACGCGGACTTTGGTGGCGAGGTTGAACGAGCACTCTCGATGGTTGACGGAGTGGTGTTGTTGATTGACGCCCAAGAAGGGCCGATGCCGCAAACTCGCTTTGTGACCAAAAAGGCCTTGGCCTTGGGCCTGAAGCCCATTGTGGTGGTCAACAAGGTTGACAAGCCCGGAGCCAACTGCGACAAGGTCATCAATGCAACGTTTGATCTGTTTGATAAGTTGGGTGCTACGGACGAACAGTTGGACTTTCCGGTTGTCTATGCATCGGGCATCAATGGTTGGTCGTCAATGGAGGAGGGTGCCCCTGGCGAGCAGTGGGGGCCAGACATGTCTGCCCTGTTCAACACCATTTTGAAACACGTGCCTGCGCACGAGGGCGACCCTGCTGCCCCTTTGCAGTTGCAAATTTCAGCGCTTGATTATTCGACGTTCGTGGGACGCATTGGGGTGGGACGTGTCAACGCGGGCGTGATCAAGCCCGGTATGACTGTGACCGTGATGGAAGGGCCCGATGGCCGCAGCTTCAATGGTCGCATCAACCAAGTGCTCAAGTTTGAAGGGCTCGATCGCATTCAGTCTTCAGAAGCTGGCCCTGGTGACATTGTGCTCATCAATGGCATTGAAGACATTGGTATTGGCGTGACCATCACCGATCCTGCAAATCCCACGCCTTTGCCCATGTTGCGGGTCGACGAACCCACCTTGACCATGAACTTTTGCGTCAACACCTCGCCTTTGGCGGGGCGCGAAGGCAAATATGTCACCAGTCGACAAATTTGGGACCGCTTGCAAAAAGAGTTGCAATCGAACGTGGCGCTGCGGGTTCGCGAAACGGGTGAAGACGGCATTTTTGAAGTCTCCGGTCGTGGCGAATTGCACCTGACCATCTTGTTGGAAAACATGCGTCGCGAAGGCTACGAGTTGGCAGTGTCAAAACCCCGCGTCGTGTTTCACGATGTCGACGGCGAACGTCATGAACCGATTGAGTTGGTCACGGCCGACGTTGAAGAACAGCACCAAGGCGGAGTGATGCAGGCCTTGGGCGAGCGAAAAGGTGAGTTGGCCAACATGGAGCCCGATGGTCGTGGTCGTGTTCGTCTGGAGTACCGCATTCCTGCTCGTGGCTTGATTGGCTTTGCCAACGAATTTTTGAACCTGACCCGCGGTTCTGGTTTGATCAGCAATATTTTTGATGGCTACGAGCCATACAAGGGTGAAATTTCTGGACGCAAAAATGGCGTGCTCATCAGCATGGATGACGGTGAAATCGTCACCTACGCTTTGGGCAAGTTAGACGATCGTGGCCGCATGTTTGTCAAAGCAGGCGATCCGGTTTATGAAGGCATGATTGTGGGTATTCACAGCCGTGACAACGACTTGGTCGTCAATGCGGTTCGTACCAAACAGCTCACCAACTTCCGTGTCAGTGGCAAAGAAGACGCCATCAAGATCACGCCGCCTATTGAACTGAGCTTGGAGTATGCGGTTGAATTCATTGAAGACGATGAATTGGTCGAAATCACGCCCAAGAGCATTCGTTTGCGCAAGCGTTTCCTCAAAGAACACGAGCGCAAGCGTGCCTCTAAGTAAGAGGAAAATCTCTCAGGCTGTCGTGAAACAAGCGAGTTGAAGCATGGTCGTTAAGCATGGACAAGCGGTGGTGTTGATGGTGATCACCACCTTGCTGTGGAGCACGGCTGGTGTTGTTTCGCGCTATTTGGAGCAGGCACAAGCCTTTGAGATTACCTTTTGGCGTAGCTTATTTACCGCCGTGTCCTTGACGATTATTTTGCCCATTTGGCAAGGGTGGGGCGTTTGGAAGCGAATACGCCATGAAGGCAAAGCTTTGCTGGCCTCGGGCTTTTGCTGGTCGCTCATGTTCACCGCTTTCATGGTGGGCTTGGCGCTCACCTCGGTGGCCAACGTGCTCATCACCCTGGCCACAGGCCCGCTGATTACCGCATTGATCTCGCGTATTTTTTACGGCGAAAAACTCAAAACCCGCACCTGGGTGGCCATTGCGATGGCAGGTAGTGGCATTGCTTGGATGTTTGCACGTCAACTTTCGGGTGACGAGGGTTGGCTGGGTTCTTTGGTCGCCCTTGGTGCGCCTTTGGGCGGTGCGTTCAACTGGAACTTGGTCAAGCGCAGCCAGCAAGCGGGACATTCCATTGACTTGGTTCCAGCCGTATGGCTGGGCGGGATTTTGTCGGCGTTATTCACCTTGCCTTTGGCATGGCCATTGGGTGCCAGCGCTTTTGATTTGAGCTTGTTGGCGGGGCTGGGTCTTTTCCAATTGGCCATTCCTTGTTCATTGGCAGTCATCGCCGCACGTTCATTGGCTCCGGCAGAAATGTCGCTATTGGGCTTGCTAGAGGTACTTTTTGGGATCTTTTTGGCGTGGATTGGTGCCAACGAAACTCCCCAAATTTATGTGTTTCAGGGTGGAGTGTTGGTGTTGTTTGCCCTCGTCATGAACGAATGGTTGAGTTGGCGTGAACGACAACAAGCGGTCATGCAGACGCCCTTGGCCTAACGCACGCGACCATATCGCCAAAACTCGGTCCTATCGGACCTTCGTTTTCATGGCGCGTTGAGCTTCAATTTTTCCTTCGCGCTCTTTGATGGTGTTGCGTTTGTCGTATTCGGCTTTGCCTTTGGCCAGGGCAATTTCGCATTTGACACGGCCATTTTTCCAATGCAGGTTCAGGGGTACCAGGGTGTAGCCACGTTGCTCGACTTTGCCCACCAAGCGCTTGATTTCGTCTTTGTGCATGAGCAGTTTTTTGGTGCGAGCCTGCTCTGGACTGACATGAGTAGAGGCACTGATCAAGGGGTTGATGTGACAACCAATTAAAAAAAGTTCTCCATCGCGAATGACCACATAGCCCTCGGTGATTTGCACTTTGCCTGCCCGCACTGCTTTGACTTCCCAGCCTTCCAACACCACACCTGCCTCGTAACGCTCTTCAATGTGGTAATTGAAGTGGGCCTTTTTGTTTTCGGCAATTCGAGCAGGAAGAGGTTTGGCCTTGTTGGCGGTGGCGTTCATACGATGCAATGGTAGGCCCTAAAATATGGGGCAAAGGCCAATTGTATGAAATCCGTAGAGAAAACCGTGCTTCTGATGCACAGTGCAGACGATATGTATGCACTCGTCACCGACGTGCCCAACTATCCGCAGTTTTTGCCTTGGTGCAGCGACGCCAAAATTCTTGAGACCCATGAGCACGGGGTCAAAGCGCAGTTGAGCCTTTCTTTCAAGGGCTTGAGTCAGCACTTTTCTACTCACAACACCCACGAAGCGGGTCGTCGGGTACACATGAAATTGATCGATGGTCCCTTTTCGATGTTGGAAGGCGAATGGTTGTTTACCCCCTTGGGCTCTCCAGACGACAAGGCTTGCAAGGTGAACTTTCGCATTGAATATGCCTTTAGCAGCAAAACCTTGGCTGCTTTGGTGGGGCCCATTTTTGACAAAATTGCAGCGACCATGGT
>JBEDMU010000141.1:0-3149 GCA_041170945.1 Pseudomonadota bacterium | reverse complement strand
CCATGCGGGTGGATTGGCCCCAACGACCGAAAAGCGTGATCGACCTTGAAGCAGGCAAACCCAGTCTTACGCGCTGGCAACCCAGCGCGGATGACCCACACCGATTGATATTGGAGCCGGTGACGGGGCGCTCACACCAATTGAGAGTGCATTTGAGTGCAGTGGGCATGCCCATTGTGGGCGACCCCCTGTATGGAGGAAGCCAAGCTTCACGCATGATGCTTCATGCGTGTGACCTGTGGCTGCCCCCCACTCAGATCAACTCGGCGCAACATTTTCACGCACCGCCTTTGTTTTGAGTCATACTGAAGCGTTCATCATCAAAAAACAAAACATTGCAGGAGACTGAAATGAAACGTGAAGTGGTTGTGGTCAGTGCGGTTCGTACCGCCATTGGAACGTTTGGTGGCAGCCTCAAAGAGGTTCCTCCCACCACCTTGGGGTCGATTGTTGTGCGTGAAGTACTTGCACGTGGTTCAACCTCAGGCCAAGACGTGGGCCATGTGGTGTTTGGTCATGTGGTCAACACCGAACCCAAAGACATGTATTTGTCTCGTGTGGCTGCCATGAACGGTGGATGCCCACAAGAAACCCCCGCCTTCAACGTGAACCGCTTATGCGGTTCGGGCTTGCAAGCCATTGTGTCTGCCAGCCAATCTATTTTGCTGGGCGACTGCGATGTGGCCATTGGGGCTGGTGCTGAAAACATGAGCCGTGCGCCCTATGCCAGCCTACAAGGACGCTGGGGCACTCGCATGGGCGACATGAAACTCGTAGACATGATGGTGGGGGCTTTGCACGATCCCTTCCACAACATTCATATGGGTGTGACAGCTGAAAACATTGCCAAAAAATGGGGCATCAGTCGCGAAGAACAAGACGCTTTGGCGATCGAGAGCCATCGACGCGCTCAAGCTGCCATTCAAGCTGGCTACTTCAAAGACCAAATCGTTCCCGTGCCGGTCAAAATCAAAGGCAAGGAAATGGTGTTTGAACAAGACGAGCACTTCCGTCCCAACGCCAAACTGGAAGACATTTCGGGTCTGAAACCTGTTTTTGTGAAAGAAAATGGTTCGGTCACTGCAGGCAATGCCTCTGGCATTAACGACGCAGCAGCAGCTGTGTTGCTCATGGAAGCTGGCGTCGCTCAAAAACGTGGTCTACAACCCATGGCTCGATTGGTGGCCTATGCACACGCTGGCCTAGAACCCGAGTACATGGGCATGGGCCCTGTTCCTGCCAGCCGCAAAGCGTTATCCATGGCTGGTTTGAGTATCGGCGACATGGATGTCATCGAATCCAACGAAGCCTTTGCTGCCCAAGCTTGTGCCGTGAGCAAAGAACTGGGTTTTGACCCTGCCAAAGTCAACCCCAATGGATCTGGCATTTCGTTGGGCCACCCCATTGGCGCCACTGGCGCATTGATCACCGTGAAGGCACTGCACGAATTGCAGCGTGTTCAAGGTCGTTATGCCTTGGTCACCATGTGTATTGGCGGCGGCCAAGGCATTGCCGCCGTTTTCGAACGTCTATAAACGCCGATTTAGATCAAGCGAGAAGCGGCCATGGCGGCTTCTCGCCACGCATGCTGCGCATCTGTTTCGTCTTGTCTGATTTCAGCCAATTGCGCCAAATGTGTCCACGCCAAAAACTGGGCGTGAGGTTCGCGTGTGTCGCGTGCCAAACGGTCGAGCACTTGATGCGCCTTGCCCCACAGTTCAAACCGTTCATAGCTCATGGCCAAAACCAAACGAACACCTGATTCACCCCGTGGCGCGCTGGCAAATGGCTCAATCCAGGCCAGCCACTCTTTATCGCATGCCCGCAGCAAGGTAGGCAAAACTCTTAACAAGCGTTGACGCCACGATGCACCGCAGCGCGTCCATTGTGCGACCACCTGGCGTAAGGTGGAATCGATGTCAAAGAAACGCAACTGTTCCATGCTTGATTCTTGCGTTTCTAACAAGCGGGCACAAGCCAACAGACCACTCACAGCCGCCTCAGGCTGGTTTTGCATCACGGGCACCACCTTGCGCTTCCAATGCATCAAACCTTGTACCGAAGATACCGCCTCGTATCCATCAGTCACGATTTGACGTTGCAATATCTTCAAGACATCGGCCGAATAGACGCTGCGCTTGCTGAGCAAAGAAAGCAACCGCCAAGCTTCATCCAGTTGTCCCTGTTGTTTGGCCAACTCAAAGCGTAGCTTCAAGGCCTGAACACGACGGCTCGAGGTGGGGCTTAGTCTTTTCAAATAGCCTTCTGACAGCAGGGGGTCTCGATCGTCTAAAGCCAACTTGGCAGCCCTCATGACCATGGCGTCGTGCGCTTGCTGACCAACGCTGCCCGCTGGAATATCAAGGGCCGCTTGCCAAGCCGACTGTTCATTTTTGGGCTCCCCCAACATACGCGAAGATTCTGCTTGAATCCAATGCGCCAATATTTGAGAGCGAGTAGGGTCTGGACTGGCTTCAGGGTTTTGGCTCAGCCGATCCAGTACATCTCGAGACGAGTCACGCGCCTTGACCCAACGCCCAGACTGCCAATGCACCAGTGCATCCATCCATGTAGAGAACAAGGCACGTTCTTGCTGATGCTCGCGCCAAGCCTTGGCGGCTGCAGGCGCGTGAGCCAACCGCCAAGAGCCATATGCCAGCAACAGCAACACCACGACGGCCAGCAGCAGCAACAATACCGCCCATTGCAGGCGCATGTGTACCCACGTGTTGCCCACGATCACATCCAAAGATCCAGGCAACCGCAATATCGAAGCAATGAACACGGCCCACACAATGGCCACGACCCAAAACAACATATGCCTCATGGGGCAAGCTCCAAAAACACGGCCATGGTCTGCTGCGGTCTGAGCATCTGAGGACTGGGTACCTGCTCAATGAGGGCGTACCAGCGTTCAAGGTCTTGTTGACTGATCTGAACCCACCAACCAGGTTGAGCAACTTGCCACTCTTGGGTCAATGCAGACAGCAACATGGCGCTGCGCTGCGTGTCGCCTTTGTCATAGGCCATTCTGGCTTCTTGAAGGCGCAGCAATGAACGCTGCTGACGCACCATGGGGTCAAGAATCAACACTTGATTGTTATCGACCGTTTGAATGCGAACGCTGTCACTCCATATCGCCCTCAACC
>JBEDMU010000140.1:0-3633 GCA_041170945.1 Pseudomonadota bacterium | reverse complement strand
TGCATGGATTGCGTGAATACGCGGGTGAGCCACACCGTGTGCAAAGCGTGGCCATTGTCAACGACGTGGAATATTTTGACGACAGCAAGGGCACCAATGTAGGAGCCACCTTGGCAGCCATTGAGGGCTTGGGTGCTCAACGTCGCTTGGTGCTGATCATGGGCGGCGATGGCAAAGGCCAAGATTTTTCTCCGCTTCAAATGCCTGTTCAGCGACATGCGCGTGCCGTGTTGCTGATGGGGCGTGACGCGCATCGATTGCAAGAAGCATTAACGGGCGTTGATTGCCCGATTCAGGTGGTTGATACGTTGGAAGCGGCGGTGCACCAAGCCACTCAGTTGGCGCGTTCAGGCGACGCCGTTCTCATGTCGCCGGCATGTGCCAGTTTGGACATGTTCCGCAACTATGCTCATCGCGCCGAAGTGTTTGTCCAAGCGGTCAACGATTGGGCCCAAGCTCAGGGAGTGTGCGCATGAAACTCTCTTGGTCTTGGTTGGGTAAAAAAGGGGCACAGGGTGGGCACGCGGAGCGAGCCGACTCAGACATTCCTGTGCGTGTCAGCAGCCACGACTGGGTGCGCTCGCGTCCATTAGATGCGCGCGAACATGGATATGACCGCACCCTGTTGGCAGTTATTACGGGGTTGTTGTTGTGGGGGTTGGTGATGGTGTATTCGGCATCGGTGGCCATGCCTGACAACCCTCGTTTTGCCAATTACTCGCAGTTTCACTTTGTGATTCGCCATCTCTTCGCATTGGGAGTGGGATTGGGTTTGGCGTTGTTGGTGTTTCAAATTTCGCCAGAGAACCTGCAGAAAGCAGCGCCATGGCTGTTTGTGTTGGCCACGATTTTGTTGGTGGCGGTGTTGTTGCCGTTTATCGGTCGCAACGTCAATGGTGCGAACCGCTGGATTTCTTTGGGGATCATGAATTTCCAGCCCTCCGAATTGGCCAAGTTTGCCGTGGTGCTGTACGCATCCGATTACATGGTTCGCAAAATGGAAGTGAAGGAAAGTTTCTTCAAGGCTGTGTTGCCCATGGGGGTTGCAGTGGGCATTATTGGCGCTTTGTTGCTGGCCGAGCCCGACATGGGGGCCTTCATGGTGATCGTGGTTATCGCCATGGGGATCTTGTTTTTGGGCGGCGTCAACGTGAAGGTGTTCGCTGTCTTGGCGTCTCTGTTGGTGGCGGCCTTTGCCATGATTATTGTGTTGAGTCCTTGGCGCCGTGAGCGCATCTTTGCCTACTTGGACCCTTGGGATCCTCAGCACACCCTCGACAAAGGCTATCAGTTGTCTCATTCGCTCATTGCGGTGGGCAATGGCGAACTCACTGGCGCAGGGTTGGGTGGCAGTGTTGAAAAGCTTCATTGGTTGCCCGAGGCCCATACCGATTTCTTGATGGCCGTGATTGGCGAAGAGTTTGGTTTGGTGGGTGTCGCCACGGCGATTGCACTCTTTTTCTGGATGACTCGCCGCATCATGCACATTGGCCGACAAGCCATTTCGATGGACCGACTGTTTGCTGGCATGGTGGCTCAAGGGGTTGGAATGTGGGTGGGCTTTCAAGCCTTCATCAACATTGGAGTGAATTTGGGGGCCTTGCCTACCAAAGGCTTGACATTGCCTCTGATGAGCTATGGCGGCTCAGCGATTTTGATGAACTTGGTGGCGTTGGCGGTAGTGATGCGCATTGACGTCGAAAATCGACGCATGATGCGGGGAGGTCGCCCATGAGCAAGCGTTGTGCACTCATGATGGCCGGTGGCACAGGCGGCCACATCTTTCCGGGTTTGGCCGTGGCCAAGACCTTGATCGAGCAAGGTTGGAACGTGGTTTGGCTGGGAACGCCTGGCAGCATGGAAGCCCGCATCGTTCCCGCGCACGGCATTGAGTTTCAAACCATTGAGTTTGGTGGCGTGCGTGGCAAGGGGGTCGCACGCTGGTTGGCCTTGCCATGGCGCTTAGGTCGTGCTTGGATGCAGGCTCGCCGGGTGGTGAAACAAGTGAATGCCCAAGTGGCTATAGGCATGGGTGGGTACGTCACGGTGCCTGGTGCATTGGCAGCTCGCAGCCTGGGTGTTCCCATTGTGTTGCACGAACAAAATGCCATTGCAGGCATGGCCAATCGTTATTTGGCGCGCATGGCTGCACTCAGCTTCAGCGCATTCCCAAATGCGCTGGAAGGTGCTCAATGGGTGGGCAACCCTTTGCGTTCAGAATTTTGTCGTCAAGACTTGCCCCAGCAACGCTACGCCCAACGCACGGGCCCACTGCGTATTTTGGTGGTGGGAGGAAGCTTGGGAGCGCAAGCCCTTAACCAAATGGTGCCGCAGGCTTTGGCATTGTTGCCGCAGAGCGAACGACCCAGCGTTACCCATCAAAGCGGCGAAAAGCACGTGGCGGCTTTGATGCAAGCGTATGAACAAGCAGGGGTTCAGGCCGAGTGCGTGGCATTCATCGACAACATGGCGCAACGCATGGCCGATGCCGATTTGGTGATTTGTCGCTCGGGGGCCAGCACGGTCACTGAGATGGCTGCAGTCGGAGTAGCGGCATTGATGGTGCCCTTTCCTCATGCGGTCGACGACCATCAAACGGCTAACGCCCGCTTTTTGGCCGACCAGCAAGCTGGCTGGGTGACCCAACAGACCGTGTGGACAGCTCGTTGGCTGGCCGATTGGATCCGTGGCAAAGACAGAAACGCGCTTGCACTGGCGGCGCAGAAAGCACATGCCTTGAAACAATGTGAAGCAGCGCAGGCGGTAGCTCAGGCTTGTGCGGAGGTGGTGTCATGAAACACGTGATCAAGCGCGTGCACTTTGTGGGCATCGGGGGATCGGGCATGAGCGGCATTGCCGAAGTGATGCTCAACATGGGGTTTGAAGTCTCGGGCAGTGACCAAAGCGAAAGCGCGGTGACACAACGTTTGCGTGAATTGGGTGCGCGCATTTTTTCTGGGCATCGACGCGAACATGTCCAAGAGGTTCAGGTGGTTGTCACCTCGACGGCGATTCATGAAGACAACCCAGAAGTCGTGGCGGCTCACGAGCGCTTGATTCCAGTGGTTCCTCGTGCGGTGATGCTGGCTGAATTGATGCGCATGAAAAAAGGCATTGCGATTGCCGGTACTCATGGCAAAACCACCACTACCAGCCTCGTGGCCAGCGTCTTGGCGCAGGCAGGCTTGGATCCCACGTTTGTGATTGGAGGCCGTTTAAACAGTGCGGGCGCCAATGCGCGTTTGGGTGCAGGCGAGTACTTGGTGGCAGAGGCCGATGAATCGGATGCGTCGTTTCTGAATTTGTTGCCTGTGGCGGCTGTGGTCACCAACATCGATGAAGACCACATGGAAACGTATGGTCACGATGTCGTCAAATTGAAAGCCGCCTTTATTGAGTTCTTGCACAAAATGCCTTTTTACGGTGCGGCGGTGGTGTGTGTCGACGATGCCCGTGTGCGCGAGATTCTTCCGCAAATTGGCCGCCCCGTCGTTACTTATGGAACCACGGAGTCGGCCCAATTGCAAGCACAAAACATTCGTGCTGTGAACGGCCAAATGCATTTCACGTTGTTGCGCCAAGATCCGGGTCACAAAGCGGCCCAGCTAGAGGTGGTGCTTAATTTGGCGGGTC
>JBEDMU010000139.1:0-4931 GCA_041170945.1 Pseudomonadota bacterium | reverse complement strand
AACACCGCCATGCTCTCAACGTGTGCGGTGTGCGCAAACATGTTGATGGCTCCTGCGGCCACACAACGGTAACCCGCCAAGTGAACCAATATGCCGGCATCGCGGGCCAAGGTGGCTGGATTGCAGCTCACATAAACAATGCGCGCTGGAGGTTGCCAATTGCTGCTGGCATCGGGGCTTTGCACCGCCTCGGCCAATGCCTTGACCAGGGCAAACGCGCCTTCACGAGGTGGATCGACCAACCACTTGTGCGCATGCCCATCGGCACGCAATTGTTCAGGTGTCATGTTGAACAAATTGCGTTCGACAAACTCCACTGGGGCCAATGCGGGCAACTTCTGATCTGTACGCTGTGCAGACAAAGGCATTTGGTTGGCTTGTGCCCTGGCCACCAAAGTGGCACTGCCCTCAATGCCTAGCACCGATGCGGCCTGAGTGGCCAAAGGCCAAGTGAAGTTACCCAAACCACAAAACCAATCGATCACCCGTTCGTGGCGCTGGGGCGCCAAATGAGACAAGGCGTGTTGCACCAATACTTCGTTGATGTGCGGGTTGACTTGGGTGAAGTCGGTGGGCCGATAAGGCATGCGCATGCCATACGCATGGAGGCGATAAGCCAAATGGGAGGATACGCCGTCGATGCGTTGAACCGTGTCGGGGCCTTTGGGCTGCAACCACCATTCGATGATGCGGTCTTCTTGGCTGTATGCATGGGCAAAATCACGTAGTCGCTGCATGTCGCCGTTTGACAAAGGCTCCAAGTGACGCAGCACCAATGCCATGACTTGATCGCCCACCGCCAACTCAATTTGAGGGCAGGTTTCGCGAGCGTCCATGTGCATGAGCAGCTCACGCAAGGCAGGCATCAGCTCGCTGAATGCAGGCGGCAAAATGGCGCACGACCGCATGTCGGCGACGTAACGGCTTTTGCGCTCGTGAAAGCCAATGAGCACATCGTTTTTCTTGGCCACATAACGCACCGACAAACGTGCACGGTGTCGATACCCCCAGGCTGGTCCCTCAATCGCTCGCAAGATGCGCTCGGGACGAACTTTACCCAAATGCCACAACTGATCTTCGAGAGCGCGCTGCTTGATGGCTACTTGTGCCGACGCGTCGACATGTTGCAACTTGCACCCGCCACAAGCACCCGCGTGCAATCCAAAGTGCGGGCACTTGGGCTGAACCCGCATGAAACTGCTGGCATAACGTTCAACTGCTTCAGCTTGTTCCCAATTGTTTTTTTTGCGCAGCACCTTCACCGACACCCACTCACCCGGCAAGGCTCCTTCAATGAACACCACCTTGCCATCGTCACGATGAGCAACGCCCTGCCCTTCAAGGTCGAGGCTTTCAACATACAAGGCTGAATCGGGAATATGCGCAGGGCGGGGGCGTGACTGAATGGGCGTCACAGACGTCGAGGAGAGATCGGTCATGAAAAGTTAGCGAACTGGCAAGAGCAGCAAGGGATCGATGGGCTTGCCCATGCGACGAACTTCGAAATGCAATTTAACTTGGTCGGCGTCACTGCTGCCCATATCGGCAATGCGTTGACCCGCCTTCACGTCTTGGTCTTGACGCACCTTCAGCTCTTGGTTGTGAGCGTATGCGGTGAGATAGGTTTCGTCGTGTTTGATGATGAGCAAATTGCCATAGCCCCGCAAACCACTGCCCGCATAAACCACCTTGCCATCGGCCGCGGCCAACACGGGGTCACCCGCTTTGCCCGCAATGGCCACACCCTTGGTTTTGTCTTCGTCAAACGTGGCCACCACCCTGCCGTTGGCAGGCCAAATAAGACTGGGAGCACCCGGTATGGCAGCAGCGGCTGTGTTTTGAGGTGCCGCGGTATTTTGAGAAGCAACAGCGTTGGTAGGCGCTGTGGAGGCCGCGGGCTGCTTGGGCTCTTGACCCACTGTGTTCAGCGATCGGGCTGCTGATTTAGGGGCTGATTCAATGGGCTGCACCTTGACGGCTGGCTCGACAAGTTCGCCCGGCGGTGGATCGATGCGAATCACCTGATTGATTTCAATCACATCGGGATTGCTGAGGTTGTTCCATCGAATCAAATCTTGACTGCTGCGTTTGTTGGCAAACGCAATGCGTGTAAGGGTGTCACCATTTTGCACGCGATAAAACCCCGCAGGCACAGGCGGCAAAGGTTGTGCTTCTTCGATGCTGGCCACACGCGGGGCAGATGTTGGAGTGACGCTACGAGTTTCAACGGGCGCCAAACGCAAGGGACGTGACGAACATGCACCCAACGCCAACAAGACCATTGGCAAGGCCCAGCGCCAAGCGGACATACGAAGGGGTGAATTCTGAACGATCATGCTGTACCCGATTTTAAAGGCACAAAACGAACCGCTTCAAAGACTTGGCGAATATCGCCTGTCGGTGTGCGTTCAACCAAAACCAAGGCCTGCTCACCAGTCTGCATGGTGCACGGTGCAATCAGTTTGCCACCCATGGCCAATTGACTCAACCAGGCCTGGGGAATGTCGTCTCCCCCAGCAGCCGAAATAATCGTGTCATAAGGACCGCCGGGCGCATACCCCAACATGCCATCAGCCAAGATGAGGTGCAAATTGTGCAGCCCCATTCCACGAATATGAGAGCGGGCTTTTTCGTGCAGCCCTTTGATGCGTTCGATGCTGATCACTTGGGTTGACAAGCCACTTAAAACAGCCGCTTGGTAGCCACATCCTGTGCCAATTTCTAGGACCTTACCCAAGCGACCTTGATCCCGCCCTTGACCCAGCAACGACAACATACGAGCCACCACCCCAGGCTTGGAAATGGTTTGACCAAAGCCAATTGGCAAACTGGTGTCTTCGTAGGCTTGGTTGACCAAAGCGGGTTCGACAAATCGGTGCCGCTCAATACGGGACATGACTTGCAATACAGGCTCGGCCATGCCAGGTTGCGCCGCCAGTCGACGAATCAAGGCCAAACGCACCGCCGATGAATCAAGACCCAATCCGGTGGCTTGGGCAGGAATAGCCTCAAGAGTGCGAACTGCAGGACGCTGTGGCGCACTCACCTTGACAGCAGGACGAGGCAACCCTGCAGAGGGCAATGTGGCCGGGAAACGAGGTCGACGAGGCGGACCTGAAGAGCGCTGGGTCATGGCTCAGGAAGCCCAAGTTTTCAGAGTTTCGCCCCAATAAGTCAAGGCTGCGTGATCGGTCAAATCGACTTGCAGTGGCGTGATGACTGGATAACCCTTGCTGGCCGCATCAAAATCGGTGCCCTCGCCTGCGTCTTTGGCCGGCCCGGCCGCACCTATCCAGTACATGGTGTCGCCACGAGGATTTTCTTGAACAATGACGCTTTGAGCCGCATGGCGTCGGCCCAAGCGAGCCACTTTGTAGGGCTTGAGCTCGCTCAGGGGCAAGTTGGGAATGTTGACGTTGAGCAACCAATGCGGTTCACGTTGCTGTTGGCGCGCACGCGCAATAGACTCGAGCAAACGCGCCACCAATTCGGCTGCTTTGGCTGCTGCGGCGTCTAAATGCGCCCAGCCTTTTTCGGTTTGAGAAAACGCCACTCCTGGAATGCCAAACAAATAGCCCTCCATGGCTGCCCCCACGGTACCTGAGTAAATGGTGTCGTCGCCCATGTTGGCGCCGTTGTTGATGCCAGAAACCACCAAATCAGGCTTAAACCCCAACAAACCCGTGAGTGCAATGTGCACGCAATCGGCAGGAGTGCCGTTGATGTATCGAACCCCGTTACCTGCTTCGTGGACGTACAAAGGAGCTTGCAAGGTCAGAGAGTTGGATTTTGCGCTGTTGTTGTGCTCGGGCGCAATGACCACCACGTCGGCCAAAGGGGCCAATGCAGCATGCAAAGCCTGAATGCCAGCAGCCCTGAATCCATCGTCGTTGGTGAGCAAAATTTTCATCATGAACCATTCTAGGCAGAAACCACGAACCTATAGACATGTGCTCGCAACATGAGATGCGTCAAAGAGTGTCATGTTTGTGTCGCAAGATAGGCTTCCCATACACAAAGCCAACGATAATTTCAAAAAATAACAACACTTTTTCTCACTCCATCATGATTCTGACACTCAATAGCGGATCTTCATCCGTCAAGTTCTCACTTTTTCAATTTTCTGGTGCAGCTGCAGATACCGCCTTGTGTTTGGCTCGAGGCCAAATTGAGGGGCTAGGAGCTGAGCCCTCTTTTGAAGTTCGCGTGGGACAAGGCGCCCGTGAACAGTTGCCTGTACCCAGCGCCACCCCCGGCAAAGCCACCCACAACGATGCCATTGCGGCTATTTTGACTTGGCTAGGATCCGCCTTTGCTGGACAAACCGTGCATGCGGTGGGTCACCGCGTGGTTCATGGCGGCACAGGCTTTGAGGCCCCGGTTGTCATCAACGATGGCATCTTGACTCAGTTGGAGCAGCTGGTGGCATTGGCACCTCTGCACCAACCCCACAATTTGGCTGGTATTCGGGCCGCTCAGGCTGCATTTAAGCAGGTTCCTCAAATTGCCTGTTTTGACACCGCGTTTCACCGTTGCCAGCCATTTGTCAGCCAAACCTTTGCTTTGCCGCACCACTACTTCGATGAGGGGGTGCGTCGCTATGGTTTCCACGGTTTGTCGTACGAATTCATTAGCGCGCAACTGCGTCAAACCGACCCCACGTTGGCGAGCGGACGGGTGGTGGTGGCGCACTTGGGCAACGGTGCATCCATGGCGGCCGTTCATAACGGCAAATCGGTGGCTTCAACCATGGGATTCACTGCATTGGATGGATTGCCCATGGGTACCCGTAGCGGCCAAATTGATCCGGGCGTGTTGCTGTACCTCATGGATGCCAAGGGCATGAGCGCGGCACAAATTGGACAATTGCTTTACAAGCAATCGGGGCTGTTGGGCATGTCGGGACTGTCGCAAGACATGCGCACCCTCGA
>JBEDMU010000138.1:0-3964 GCA_041170945.1 Pseudomonadota bacterium | reverse complement strand
GGGCATTGCCAAAACCATGTGCGGGCTTCAAACCCACACGACACACAGCGGTAGCGCTGTTGCGGGATGGATGCTTTGTCGAGAGAACGGTCGATACCCTGCGGGAGTGCAATGCCGCTGTGTTGCTGCAGCCAGCGGTGGCTCAAAGCAATAGAAGTGTGCGATTCGAGATGCTTTAACAAGCGGGTACTTTGGGTATGGGGTTGCAGCGCACACAAGGCCAACACCACATCGATGCTGGGGGTGCGAGCGTAAGCCATTTCGAGTACTTGCACCATTTCATCGGTGCGATCGGTGGCGTGGGCCAATGCAGGAATGGCCGCAGCCAACAAAGGCCAGTGATCGGGGTGAGCCTGCGCACAGGCCAACAGCGATTGCAAGGCAGCAGAGTGCTGCTCTTGCATTTGCAGCACTCGGGCTTCACCCAAGCACGCACGAACATGGTTGGGATGGTCGTTCAGGGCTTGGCGGAACAACAGCAAAGCTTGCTGTTCGTTGCCTGCGCGCAGTGCGGCGTCAGCCTGTTCACAAGCAAAGTGGGCCAAACGCGACGACAGCTGTGCAACCGTTTCGGTGGGGCTGAGCGATTGCGCCATGTTTCGTGCATGTTCCCAGTCGCGCGTGCGTTCGTAAATACCCAACAAGGCCATTTGTGCTTCGTGTTGGTAACGCGTATCAAGCAAGGCACGATACGCCGCTTCGGCACGGTCAAGCAAGCCCGCTTTCAAAAAATCAAGGGCCAATGCCTGTTGAGCGCGATGGTGATCGGCTTGGCTCAGGTCGGCGCGCGCCAACAGGTGCTCGTGCACGCGAATGGCACGGTCGTAGTCGCCACGACGGCGAAACAAATTGCCCAAAGCAAAATGCAACTCCGATGAATCGGGGTCGCTTTGCACGGCTTCAATGAAAGCGTCGATGGCCTCGTCTTGCTGTTCGTTGAGCAACAAACTCAAACCACGAAACGTGGCACCCGGCGCATTGCCTGGGTTGCGGCGCCATTGCCAAATATCGAGCCGCGAAAATGCCCAGCCCATGGCAAACACCATAGGAAAAGCCCACAGCAACCAAGTGAAATCAGATACCGAGGTCATCACCGGGAGCACGCCAATCGGCAGAACGAGTGTGTACGGAAGAAGGGTGGACGTCTGTGCTTTGCAGCGGCTTGCCTTGCAAGCGACGTGCGCGCCACCAATAGGGCAGCATGAATAGCCAACCCAGAAACAGACCCGCTAACAGGGCCAGCGCAATGACCCAAGCCATGGGGGCTTGCCACTCGCTGGAGTGGGTAAACCCAAATACCGATACCGTGTGTTGGTTGGAAAACGCCAGCACCACCACCAAGGCCAACACCACCAGACGGAAGAACCATTTGATGGCAGTCATGCGATTTACTCGCTGCGCGAGAGCGCAGAAGTGGAGGGCTGCGAAGAAGACAAGGGCATGCGGTGGGCGGCGTCAACCGCCTCTCGCATGGCTTTGCCCACTTTGAAGTGAGGCACGCGCTTTTCGGGAACCATGACCTGCTCACCTGAACGGGGGTTGCGACCCAAACGGGCCGCACGCCGGTTCACAGAGAAGCTCCCGAAACCGCGGATCTCGACACGATGTTGCTGGGCCAACGCATTGGCCACCGCCTCAAGGACGGTGCGCACCGCCAACTCGGCATCTTTGTGCGCGAGTTGGTGGAAGCGTTCGGCCAATGCCTCGACCAAGTCACTTCGTGTCATGACAACGTCGATCAGTTGTTGTCAAGCTTGGCACGCAACAGGGCACCCAAGCTGGTGGTGCCAGCATTGTTTTGACCCTGGTTCAGGCTGGCCATGGCTTCTTGCTGGTCGGCCTGATCTTTGGCACGAATAGACAAGGAGATGGAGCGTGACTTGCGATCGATGTTGGTGATGACAGCGGTGACTTCGTCGCCTTCTTTCAGCACAGTGCGAGCGTCGTCGACGCGGTCGGCGCTGATTTCGCTGGCGCGCAGGTAACCCATGATGTCTTCGCCCAATTCGATTTCGGCGCCTTTGGCGTCAACCGTTTTGACCTTGCCAGTCACCGATGCACCCTTGTCGTGGATGGAGGTGAAGCTGGTGAAAGGATCGGCGTCGAGTTGTTTGATGCCCAGGCTGATGCGTTCGCGTTCAACGTCGATACCCAACACCACGGCCTCAACGTCTTGGCCTTTCTTGTAGTTGCGAACGGCGGTTTCACCAGGTTCGTTCCAAGACAGGTCAGACAAGTGAACCAAACCGTCGATGCCAGCGTTCAAGCCAATGAACACGCCAAAGTCGGTGATGGACTTGATGGGGCCGCTGACTTTGTCGCCACGCTTGACGGTGGCAGCAAATTCTTGCCAGGGGTTGGCACGGCACTGTTTCATGCCCAAAGAAATGCGGCGCTTGTCTTCGTCGATGTCGAGGACCATGACTTCGACTTCGTCGCCCAGAGACACGATTTTGGAAGGAGCCACGTTTTTGTTGGTCCAGTCCATTTCAGACACGTGCACCAAGCCTTCGATGCCAGGTTCGAGTTCAACGAATGCACCGTAGTCGGCGATGTTGGTGACCTTGCCAAACAAACGAGTGCTTTGGGGGTAACGACGGGCCACGCCGTTCCAGGGATCGTCGCCCAATTGCTTCAGACCCAACGACACGCGATGCTTGTCGGTATCAAACTTGAGCACTTTGGCCGTGATTTCTTGGCCAGCTTGCACCACTTCGCTGGGGTGACGCACGCGGCGCCATGCCATGTCGGTGATGTGCAGCAAACCGTCGATGCCGCCCAAGTCAACGAACGCACCGTATTCGGTAATGTTTTTGACCACGCCGGTGACCACAGAACCTTCAGACAGGTTGTCGAGCAACTTGGCGCGCTCTTCGCCCATTGAAGCTTCAACCACGGCACGGCGTGACAACACCACGTTGTTGCGCTTGCGGTCGAGTTTGATGACCTTGAATTCCAACGTTTTGTTTTCGTAGGGAGACAAGTCTTTGATGGGACGGGTTTCGATGAGCGAACCGGGCAAGAAGGCGCGAATGCCATTGACCATGACGGTCATGCCACCCTTGACCTTGCCAGTGGTGGTGCCGGTGACGAATTCGCCCGATTCGAGGGCCTTTTCGAGGGTCATCCACGAAGCCAAACGCTTGGCTTTGTCACGTGACAACAAGGTGTCGCCATAGCCGTTTTCAACGGAATCGATGGCCACAGAAACGAAGTCGCCCACTTGGACTTCGAGCTCGCCCTGGTCGTTTTTGAATTCTTCGATGGGAACGAAGGCTTCGGATTTGAGTCCGGCGTTCACCACGACGTGGTTGTGATCGATACGCACCACTTCAGCGGTGATGACTTCGCCCGTGCGCATTTCAGCGCGCTTGAGGGACTCTTCAAACAGGGCGGCAAAAGATTCAGACATGAGAAAAAAAGAAAGTGAAGTTGAACACCCGATCGGCCGGAGAGCGCAGAAGGCTCAGCGCAGCTGGCGGGACCCGAAAAGCCCGTTCCACCACGACAACACCAAAGTCACCGATTCGTCGATGCCTAAAGCGCTGTTGTCGAGCAAACGAGCGTCTTGTGCCGGTTTTAAAGGGGCTACGCTGCGCTGTGTGTCGCGCGCGTCGCGAGCCTCTAAATCTGACAAAAGGTCTTCTATTCTAGCAGAAATGCCTTTGGAAATCAATTGCTTATAACGGCGCTGCGCGCGTTCTTGTGCGCTGGCTGTGAGAAACACCTTCAAAGGAGCCTGCGGAAAGATCACGGTGCCCATGTCGCGGCCGTCGGCCACCAAGCCTGGCAGTTGTGCAAATGCGTGTTGCACGTCGGTGAGGGCAGCACGAACGGCAGGTACCGCCGAGACGCGAGACGCCCCCATGCCGCAAGCTTCGGTGCGAATGTCAGCCGCCACGTCGCTGCCATTGACCCAAATGGATTCACCCTCGAAACGAATATTCAGTTCGCGTGCCAACTG
>JBEDMU010000137.1:0-3884 GCA_041170945.1 Pseudomonadota bacterium | reverse complement strand
ATAAAAAGACACAGAAATAGCGCTAAGTTGTTGATTTTAAAGGGGATTTAAAAACAAAAAAGCCCCAAAAAGGGGCTGGATGCAAATTAACAGTCCGGCGCTCTACCGACTGAGCTATCGGGGATCAAGCCTCAAATTATAACGTGTTTTTTTATCGATTTCTTAATCATCAAAATCTGGCGTTTCTACACCTAACACTTTGTGCAGTTTCGGGCTGGTGGTGGTGTATTGCAGGTGGACTTTCTTGTCCGGGCTGATGTACTGCATAGCGCCAAATGCTGCCAGTGCGCATTCATGGAAGCCTGACAAAATGAGTTTTTTCTTGCCTGGGTACGTGTTGATATCGCCAACCGCAAAAATACCAGGCACGTTGGTTTGAAACTTTTCGGTATCTACCACCAACTGTTTGCGTTCAATTTCAAGACCCCACTGCGCGATGGGGCCCAATTTGGGACTCAGGCCAAAGAAAATCAGCAACACATCCATAGGTACGACACGAGTGACGCCGTCACCGCCCGTGACCTTGACGCCCGTGAGTTTGCCATCGGCTTCTTCTAGCCCTGTAATTTGCCCCACAATGAATTGCATCTCGTATTCATCGCAGAGTTCGCGCATCTTGGCAACGCTAGCAGGTGCAGCCTTAAAGCCATCGCGACGGTGAATCAAAATCACGCTTTCGGCTTTGTGTGGCGTGTCTGCTGTGAAATTAAGAGTCCAATCAAGCGCAGAATCGCCTCCGCCCAAAATGACCAAATTTTTACCAGCAAAATCTTCAGGATTGCGAACCCGGTAAAAAACTTGTTTGCCTTCGTATTTGTCGATACCTTCAACCTTCAGCGTACGGGGCTGGAAGGCTCCCACACCGGCAGCAATGAAGATGGTTTTGGTTAAAAACTGAGTCCCTTTTGAGGTTTCAACAAAGAATCGACCGTCGGGACGTTGTTGAACAAATTGAACTTCTTGACCGAAGTGGAAAGTTGGGCCGAAAGGCTCAATCTGCTTCATCAGGTTGTCGGTCAGCTCTTTGCCAGTGCAGACAGGAACCGCAGGGATATCAAAAATTGGCTTATCAGGGTATAGCTCTATGGGTTGACCACCTGGGTAGCCCAAAGAATCAATGACATGGGCTTTTACCTCTAGCAAACCCAGTTCGAAAACTTGAAAAAGACCCACAGGCCCAGCGCCAACGATCACGGCATCAGTTTCAATGGCATCTTCTCGCAAACAATGTTTTTTTGTATTTGGCATCACAATCTCCCAGGCGCGTCAGGCTCAATAGGTAGGCATTAACGCTTAAGTTCAGACAATTTGCCTGTTTTGTCTTTCCAGTCGTCTGCGTCGGGGAGGGCATCTTTGCGCTTGGTGATGCTCTTCCAAGTAGGAAGCTTGGCCAATTCAGCATTGAGCTTGATCATATGCTGCTGATCGTTGGGGACATCTTCTTCAGCATAAATGGCGTTGACAGGGCACTCAGGAATGCAAACGGCACAGTCAATACACTCATCTGGATCAATGGTGAGGAAATTAGGACCTTCACGGAAACAATCCACTGGGCAAACGTCAACGCAGTCGGTATATTTGCAGCGGATGCAGGCTTCAGTTACAACGTGTGTCATGGTGTACAGCTTTTGGTGAGTGTTACAAGCAACTCACCATTTTAATCGCTGTCACACGGCGTTCCCTGAATGCGAGTTGTGATTTATGTCAATTGGCGACATCTTCCTGGTTTGACTATGGCCTTTCGGCAGTACTTTTTTGTAAGCAAATCGTCTTGGATCCATGGTTTTGACCAAGTCGTTGGGCAGACACTCCACATGCCCAAGGTCAATCCACTCACTTAATGCCTTGGCACAAATGCCCGCTACGCTTAGTCCCCTTGATCCCAATGCAACCAAACTGTAAAGCCCCTGCTGGTCGGGGTCGTCTGAAACAGGTCCTACCAGTGGCATGCGATCAACAGAGGCGCAGCGCACGCCAGTCCAAGCGCTGAGTTGACCGCTTTCATGGCACTGATCAAACATTTCTAGGTGATGGGGGTAAGTTCTTTCTATGGCTGCACGGTTGGCCATGTGATCGGACACCAGTACAGCGGCAGTAGCGTCGCCCCGACGATAAGTGGAGCCAGCCGTCCATACGGGCTGATCGACGCCAAAGCCCGACGAACAAGGATTAGCCCCTTTAAACCAAGGAACATAAACCCCTTTGCATTTACCAGGATGTTCTGTCGGTGGTGTTTGGGGTGCTGGTCCTAATGTCATTTGTCCTGCTACAGCTCGCAAGTCGTGTCCCAACGGTTGCATCCAACAATGCGCTCCGTATGCCGCACATATCACCACCCTTGAATAGCGGCCTATTTCTTCGTTGGCGTCCGAGGTGAGAAGCCACGTTTTTTGATCTGGTTTGATGAACCCAGCTACTCGTACAGACCACCTGGCGTTATATAAGCCGGTTATTTGTGCCGCTTGCAACCAAGATGACACCAACGTGAGTGCCGGCAAAACCAATGCCGAGTCAACTCGTGCAGGTGTTGTGGCTTCACGCTTCTCAGGCCAATGCGATACCTGGGTTTCCATCCAACCCGTGCGCGTGGGATCTACTTGTTCTAGCCACGATTTGATCAGAGGTAGGCCAGCTTTCGACAATGCACTCATCGGGGTGGGTTGTGCAGTGTGATGAGGACTGAGCATCCCCACAGGCAGAGCCGAAGCAGCGCAGGCAGGACCGTCGTGCTGATCAATCAAATCAACTCGCCATCCTCGCTGGGTCAAAAAATAAGCCATCGCCGAACCAGCTAGCCCAGCGCCAATCACGGCCACTGTTCTTTGGGTCATTGATGTGAACCATTAAGGCTGAGGGGGGACATAGCCTTGCGCCACATCTGCACCACCACCAAAAAAGTGGTTTTCCATTTGACGAGCCAAATATTGACGGGCACGGGCGTCTGCCAGATTCAGCCGATTTTCATTCACCAACATGGTTTGGTGCTTGAGCCAATCTGCCCATGCCTGTTTGCTAACTTGAGCAAATATTCGTTGTCCCAGCTCGCCAGGGTAGGGCGCAAAATCAAGACCCTCGGCTTCAGTCCCTAATTTGATGCATTGAACCATGCGTGCCATAAAGCGTTATCCTTCGTATAAGCGTAGTCACCAATCTTCTGAATGTATCAACTTTTTCATTTCCTCTGATATTTCATGAAATCGCTTTTTGTTCACGATCAACAACCCCATCTATCGCTCAAACGAGCTGGTCTTCTCATTGCTTTGCTGTGTTTTTTGGTGATTTTGTTGGGTCTTTATTTGCAGCATGGACTGGGTTTGGTGCCATGTCCAATGTGCATCGTGCAGCGTTATTTGGTGATTGCGACAGGTGTTTTTGCACTATTGGTCGGTTTTTCTAAGGGCACTGGGATCGAGAGACTGGGTGTGGGATTGTCGATGCTCAGTGCAGCCACTGGTGGTGGAGTTGCTGCCAGACAAAGCTGGCTCCAATGGTTTCCCCCTGAGTTTCAATCCTGTGGACGCGATCTGTTTGGCATGATCGAGTCATTTCCTTTGCAGCGGGTATTGCCGATGTTGCTCAAAGGGGATGGCGATTGTTCATCCACTGAGGGGGCATTATTTGGTGTGATTACCATTGCCAATGGATCATTTTTGATGTTCACATTGGTACTGGTTCTTTGGATCCTTGCCCTCAGACAGGGTTGGCGTTAATCGACATCCAAATTAACTGACTAACTGACGACTCTAGAGCTTTTTCATCAACACTTTGCTGCGACGGTCCCAGTTATAAGTTTCGCGTCTCTGAGCCGGCAATTGCTCAGGCTGAACTTCAACAAACCCACGTTTGATAAACCAGTGCATGGTTCGAGTGGTGAGAACAAACAA
>JBEDMU010000136.1:0-2603 GCA_041170945.1 Pseudomonadota bacterium | reverse complement strand
ATTTCTGACGTGGCGCAGGCCTTGCAAGGCAGTGGGGTTCCTCTGATTGCAGATGGCGGTGTGCGCTACAGCGGCGACATTGCCAAAGCCTTGGCGGCAGGTGCTAGCACCATCATGATGGGGGGCATGTTTGCCGGTACCGAAGAGGCCCCTGGTGAGGTGATTTTGTTCCAAGGTCGAAGCTACAAAAGCTATCGCGGCATGGGCTCGATTGGGGCCATGCAAAAGGGAAGCGCTGACCGTTACTTTCAAGAAACGCAAAGCGGCAATCCCAATGCCGATAAGCTGGTGCCCGAGGGTATTGAAGGTCGTGTGCCCTACAAAGGCTCGGTGGTGGCCATTCTTTATCAGTTGGCCGGCGGCATACGGGCGTCGATGGGTTATTGCGGTTGCGCCACCATTGCCGACATGCAGCAAAAAGCCGAGTTTGTTCAAATCACGGCTGCGGGCATGCGTGAAAGCCACGTGCACGACGTTCAAATCACCAAAGAAGCCCCCAACTACCGGGTTGAGTAAAGACCATGCATGACAAAATTCTGATTCTCGACTTTGGTTCGCAGGTGACCCAACTGATTGCCCGTCGGGTGCGTGAAGCCCATGTGTATTGCGAGGTTCATCCTTGCGATGTCAGCAATGATTGGGTGCGTGAGTTCGCTGCAGATGGCCACTTGAAGGGTGTCATTTTGTCGGGTTCTCATGCCAGCGTTTACGAAGAGTCAACCGACGCTGCACCGCAGGCCGTGTTTGACTTGGGTATTCCGGTGCTAGGTATTTGTTACGGCATGCAGACCATGGCTCAACAGTTGGGCGGGTTGGTCGAGGGTGGTCATACCCGTGAGTTTGGATACGCCGAGGTTCGCGCTCATGGTCATACCCGCTTGTTAAATGGCATCCAAGACTTTGCCACCCCACAGGGACACGGCATGCTCAAAGTTTGGATGAGTCATGGAGACAAAGTCACCCAAATGCCTCCTGGCTTCAAGCTCATGGCCTCTACACCGAGTTGCCCCATTGCGGGCATGGCCGACGAAGCGCGTGGTTATTACGCGGTGCAATTTCACCCTGAGGTGACGCACACGGTTCAGGGGTCGGCCATGTTGCAGCGCTTTGCGCTTGATATTTGTGCGGCTCGTCCCGATTGGGTGATGAAAGACCACGTAGCCGAGGCGGTGGCTGCCATTCGTGAGCAAGTGGGCGACGAAGAGGTGATTTTGGGGTTGTCTGGGGGTGTCGATTCTTCGGTTGCCGCAGCCCTGATTCATCGTGCCATTGGCGATCAGCTCACTTGTGTGTTTGTCGATCACGGACTGCTTCGCCTCAACGAGGGCGACATGGTGATGGACATGTTTGCAGGCAAGCTTCATGCTCGAGTCATTCGGGTAGATGCCAGCGATATGTTTTTGTCTGAACTCAAAGGGGTCAGTGATCCCGAACAAAAACGCAAGATCATCGGTCGTTTGTTTGTCGATGTATTCAAGGCCGAAGCTGCCAAGCTCAAAGCGGGAAGTGGCGGTCACAAGGGTGCCACCTACTTGGCACAAGGCACTATTTACCCTGACGTTATCGAGTCAGGTGGCGCCAAGAGCAAAAAAGCCGTCACCATCAAAAGTCATCACAACGTAGGCGGCTTGCCCGAGCAGTTGGGACTGAAGTTGCTTGAGCCCTTGCGCGATTTGTTCAAAGACGAGGTGCGCGAATTGGGTGTGGCCTTGGGTTTGCCCCATGACATGGTGTATCGTCATCCGTTTCCAGGCCCCGGTTTGGGCGTGCGAATTTTGGGTGAGGTGAAAAAGGAATACGCCGACTTGTTGCGCCGTGCCGACGCCATTTTCATTGAGGAACTGCGCAACACGGTAGACCCTGCCACCGGTAAAAACTGGTACGAATTGACCAGCCAAGCGTTCACCGTATTTCTGCCGGTGAAAAGCGTTGGCGTGATGGGCGATGGCCGCACCTACGAATATGTGGTGGCTTTGCGTGCTGTGCAAACCAGCGACTTCATGACGGCTGATTGGGCCGAACTGCCATACAGCCTGCTCAAAAAGGTGTCGTCACGCATCATCAACGAAGTGCGTGGCATCAACCGAGTCACGCTTGATGTGAGTTCAAAACCGCCCGCGACCATCGAGTGGGAATAAAGGGTTGGTGTTATTTCAGGGCCTCGAACTCTGATTTAACAAACCCCACCAGCAAGCCCTTGCCGGTGTCGACCACGGGCCGTTTGATGGTGCTGGGATATTGCACCATCAAGTGCCTAGCTGTGGCTTCGTTAAGCGGTTCTTTTTCGCTGGCATCAATTTTTCGCCACATCAGCCCTCGGGTGTTAAGCAACTTTTCCCAACCTGCCTGTTGACACCATTGGTCAATGTGTTGCTCAACCACGCCAGCTTTTTTGTAATCCACAAACTCGTAGGTCACGCCTTGCTGATCTAGCCACGCAAAGGCTTTTTTCATGGTGTCGCAATTTTTAATGCCAAAGACTCGAATCATTTGGATGCCCCTCAGCCCTTGAGAACGTTGCCGGTGTTATCGCTGACGCGGGTGTGAATGGCGATGCCGTCTTGCACACTTTGTGAAACGGTACAAAACGCTTCAAATTGAGC
>JBEDMU010000135.1:0-4764 GCA_041170945.1 Pseudomonadota bacterium | reverse complement strand
TGACCACGTCGATGTGGTGTTTATCGGCCTGCTTGCATGCCCAACGCAAATTGTCGACATATGTTTGATGGGTGGATGAATCGGTGAGCGTCGCCAAACCTGCCAATACGTGGATACGAGGACATTGGAGTGCCACGGCATACGGTAGGGCTTGCTCTGCAAACCCTTGGCGAAACCGATTCTTGTCGTTCTTATGAGGCAGTGCTGCCAACCCACGCTCACCAGCAGCCCAATCACCAGCTGGGGCATTGATGAGCACTTGCAGCAACCCCGACTCCTCGCGCGCCTCTTGCAAGGCGGCCAAAGGAACATCGTAGGGAAACATGCACTCCACCCCCTGAAAGCCATCCGCCTTTGCAGCTGCATACCGAGCAGGCATCGCCCATTCCGTGTACAGCCAGGACAAATTGGCGGCGTAGCGTGGCATGTCGACCAACCGATTAAGAGTTCAATGAAGATGGGGGCAGAGAGGTGTCATCGTCGCCCACATCGCTTTGATCGAGCACCTTGCGTGGCATGTCTTTGGATGGCTTGACGCCCAATTGCTTGAGCATTTCAGCTTGTCGAATCACATTGCCGCGACCTTGCGTGAGCTTTTTCATGGCACTATCGTATTCGTCGCGAGCTTGGCTTAAGCGCGAGCCCAAGTCTTCCATGTCTTTGACAAACCCCGCCAATTTGTCATATAGCTCAGCACCACGGTGCGCAATATCCAAGGCGTTGCGGTTTTGTTGTTCTTGGCGCCACAAGTGTGCCACCGTGCGAACCACAAAGAACAAGGTGGAAGGACTCACCAACAACACGTTCTTGTTCCACGCATCCATGAACAACTCGGGGTCTTCTTGAATAGCCAGTAAAAAAGCAGGCTCTACAGGAATGAACATCAACACGAAGTCGAGCGATTGCAACCCATAAAGGGCTTGGTAGTTGCGATCAGACAGCCCTTTGATGTGTGCCCGAACCGAATCGATGTGGCGTTGCGTTGCTGTGACACGCAAAGGACCCGCTTCGGCATTGACGGCCTGCTCGTATGCCACCAACGACATCTTGGCATCGATGACCAAATGCCGATCACCGGGTAAATGCACCACCACATCAGGCTGAGCACGAGAACCATCGTCACGAACATGATGCTCTTGGACATCGTATTCAAATCCCTCGCGCAATCCGGATGCCTCGAGCACCTTGGTAAGAATCAACTCACCCCAATTGCCTTGTGTTTTGTTTGAACCTTTGAGGGCCTGGGTCAGGTTGCGAGCCTCTTGGCCAATCGATTGGTTGAGCTCCATGAGCTGACGCACCTGTTGCGCCAACGCGCTTCGCTCTTTGCCCTCAGCCACGTACACCTGCTGAACCTGTTGCTGAAATTCTTGAATGCGCAACCGGAGCGGATCGAGAAGCTGCCCGAGCTGTTCTTGGTTGGTGGCGGTAAAGCGCTTGGTTTTTTCTTCCAATATTTCTTGTGCCAATACTTTGAATTGTTGGCTCAATTCTTCGCGTGCGTTTTGCAGCAAGTTCAGCTTTTCGCTGGACTGAGCTCTCTCAGACTCGAGTTGGGTTTGGGCTTTGATAAGCGCTTGATTGATTTCAATGTTTTGCTGCATCAACGCTTGGGCCTCGGCAAACTTGGCTCTGTAGAGCCAAGCCAATGCCACCAAAAGCAACAGCGCAAGAATGACGCAAATGACAAGCACCACCATGTTGAATTCCTGATTTTTTCGAATGTCGTTTAGCCTATCACGAGTCAGGTGAGCCTGAAAAAATTTGAGCCGCTTGTGTCAAAGATCAACTTCTTAGGCAGGCCCATGCAGGGTAGCTTTCGCAGAGTTCTACAATTTCAGGCGAAACGCTATATAACCAAAGGAAAACGCCATGGACGATCGATTCCGCCAGGCAGCTCTTGACTATCACCGCTACCCTCGCCCCGGCAAAATTGCTGTCACCCCCACCAAAGCACTCACCAACCAAAGCGACTTGTCTTTGGCGTATTCGCCTGGGGTGGCCGCTGCCTGTGAAGAAATTGAAAAAGATCCCTACACCGCGGCACATTACACGTCACGCGGCAACTTGGTAGCTGTGGTCACCAACGGCACGGCTGTTTTGGGACTTGGCGATATTGGCCCCTTGGCAGGCAAGCCCGTCATGGAAGGCAAAGGCGTGTTGTTTAAAAAATTTGCCGGCATCGATGTGTTTGATATTGAAATCGACGAGCACGATCCTGACAAGCTGTACGACATCATTGCTTCTCTTGAGCCCACCTTTGGGGGCATCAACCTGGAAGACATCAAAGCGCCCGAATGCTTCACACTAGAAAAGCGCCTGCGTGAAAAGATGAAGATTCCAGTCTTTCACGACGATCAACACGGAACCGCCATCATTTCTTCGGCTGCCATCTTGAATGGTCTGCGTGTCGTCAACAAGGACATTGCCAAAGTCAAGCTGGTGTGTTCGGGTGCCGGCGCGGCTGCGATTGCCTGCTTGGATTTGATTGTGAGTTTGGGCCTGAAGAGAGAGCATATTTTTGTTTGCGACAGCAAGGGCGTGATTCATACCGATCGTGAAAATCTGGATGAGTCCAAAGCCCGATATGCACAACAAACATCTGCGCGCAGTCTCGCCGATGTGATGCCTGACGCTGATATTTTCTTGGGTCTGTCGACTGCTGGGGTCTTGAAGGCCGACATGGTCAAGGGCATGGCCAAAGACCCGATCATTTTGGCCATGGCCAACCCCGATCCTGAAATCATTCCCGAAGAGGCCAAAGCAGTCCGTCCCGATTGCATCATGGGAACAGGCCGATCGGATTACCCCAACCAAGTCAACAATGTGTTGTGCTTCCCCTATATGTTCAGAGGTGCCTTGGACGTGGGGGCCACCACCATCAACGAAGCCATGAAAATTGCGGCGGTGAAGGCCATTGCCGAATTGGCGCACGCCGAGCAATCGGAAGAAGTGGCGGCGGCGTATGGCAACGCACAACTGAGCTTTGGTCCTGAATACCTGATTCCCAAACCCTTTGATCCTCGCTTGATTTTGAAGGTAGCTCCAGCAGTAGCGTTGGCTGCGATGGAATCGGGTGTAGCCACTCGCCCACTGGCAGATGTAGATGCCTATCGCATGCAGCTCAACGAGTTTGTCTATCACTCTGGATTTGCGATGCGCCCCGTTTTTGCCGAGGCCAAAACCAACCCTGCTCGGGTGGTGTTTTGCGAAGGAGAAGACGAGCGTGTGTTGCGCGCCGTGCAGACCGTGATTGACGAAAGCTTGGCCAAGCCTATTGTGATTGGTCGTCCCGATGTCGTGAGCCAGCGCATTGAGCGTTTTGGATTGCGCATGCGTGCTGGGGTTGATTTTGAATTGGTTAATCCAGATTCTGATCCGCGCTTCAAAGAACTGTGGCAAGACTATTACGATCTCATGTGCCGCAAGGGTATCAGCATCGAATACGCAAAACGTGAAATGCGTCGACGCACCACGCTGATTGGGGCCATGTTGGTGCGACGCAATTACGCCGATGCGATGTTGTGCGGCACATTTGGCAAACACTCTTTGCACCTGCGCTTTATCGAAGAAGTCATTGGCCGCAAACCTGGCATTGAGCACTTCTACGCGATCAATATGCTGATCATGCCCAAACGCACCGTATTTATGGGCGACACCTACGTGAACTACGACCCCAGTGCCGAACAGCTGGCGGAAATGGCGCAACTGGCCGCTGAAGAGATCAAGCGTTTTGGGTTGGTGCCGAAGGTGGCCTTGTTATCGCACTCGAGTTTTGGTACAGAGGACACCCCGACTGCTCGCAAAATGCGCAAAACGTTGGCCTTGCTGCAACAACAAGCTCCAGACTTAGAAGTTGAAGGCGAAATGCACGGCGATGCCGCGCTTGACCCCGACATTCGTCAACAGGTATTCCCACGCAGCCGCTTGCAAGGAGTAGCCAACTTGTTGGTCATGCCCACGTTGGACGCAGCCAATATCTCGTTCAATTTGTTAAAAACTGAAGGTGGAGATGGCATCACGATAGGTCCATTGCTTCTGGGAGCGGCCAAGCCCGTGCACATTCTGACCCAAACCGCTACGGTACGGCGCATCATCAACATGACCGCTTTGCTGTCGGTTGAGGTGGCGCACCAAAAACGATAGCGTTCAAGGGCGCGTGAGTTTGCGTAGCTCGCGTTCCCATGAGGCCAAATTTTTGGCTGCCTGCGCCCGTTGCTCTGGGGTGGTTTGGTTGTGTAGCCCAGCCACCCATTCACAAAATTCTTGCCTCATGGCTTGGGCGTATGGATCTAATGAAGTCGACCGTGACCAGTGTCTTTGTTGCAACTCTCGGACCCCAACCTGCGCTTGTTCGGGCGATCGTTGACGCAACGCTTTGAGTGTAGACACCACATCTTGCTGATAGGCCTGTCTGTCACGCAATAAAACCTCGGGTTTGTAGATGGATTGTTTGATGCGCTGACTCAACCACTCGTTTTGCTGGGGAGTCAAATCGCCATACAACCGATCGGTCCAACGGGTATAGCGTCGCATGCGACGCTCGTGCTGACTGGGGCCCATGGACTCTTCGACAAACTTGGTGTCTTCTTGTGCGTAGTATTGCGCCAAGTGATCAATTTGCGAGTTAGTGAGGGTGGGAATAACACGCCCCCATGCTGCTTGGCTGGCATTGAGCAAGTCGGTGGTCATTTCTCGAAACTGATCGAACTCTGCACACACTTGCTGGGGCTGGATGTTTGAACCACTCATGCGCTGCCAGCG
>JBEDMU010000134.1:0-7432 GCA_041170945.1 Pseudomonadota bacterium | reverse complement strand
ATTACCCTTGCTGTTGTATTGCCCGTTTGGGTTCAAGCGGCCGATTTCAAAATTGGCTTCGTCAATACCGATCGCATCTTTCGCGAATCGAACATGGCCAAGCAGTCTCAAACCAAGTTGGAAGCAGAATTTTCAAAGCGTGAAAAGGCCATCAACCAGATGGGCGTCGATTTGAAAGGACTTTCCGAACAGTTTGAGAAGGATGCTCCAACGTTGTCCGAATCACAGCGTTTGCAGCGTCAGCGTGAATTGGTGCAAAAAGATCAAGAATTTCAATCGAATCGCCGAGCATTCCAAGAGGACCTGGCGATACGCAAAAATGAAGAGCTTCAAAAAGTTCTCGAGCGAGCCAACAAAGTCATCAAAGATTTGGCTGTGGCCGAGTCGTACGACATGATTGTTCAAGAAGCGGTCTACATGAATCCCAAGCATGATGTCACTGAAAAGGTCATCAAAAGCTTGAACGCCGCCAAATAACCCTCCGCCAGAGGGCCAAGCATGACCCCCACCATCCAATCCAGCGTTGCGCAAATTGCGCAGGCGCTGGGTTTGACATTTTCTGGTGATGGAAAACAAACCATTGAACGTTTGTCTTCCTTGTCGGATGCTCAAATTCGTTCGATCAGCTTTGTTTCTAGTCCGAAATTTCGCCTAGCAGCCCAACAAACTCAGGCTGGGGCGTTGATCATGCCCAAAGCTTGGGCTGAAGACTGGCAAATTTCTACCGCAGTCATTTATAGCGACGATGCCTACGGCGACTATGCTCGTTTGACGCAATGGTGGAAATCGCAAACCACTTTGGTATCGCCCCCCATGCGGCACCCCACGGCCTGGGTGCATCCATTGGCACAGGTCGCTTCTGATGTGGACCTGGGAGCCTTCGCCGTTGTTGAGGCTCATGCAGTCATTGAGTCTGGTGTTCGAATCGGTTCGCATGCTGTTGTTGAATCACATGCTCGCGTGGGCGCTGACACCAAGATGTCTTCGCATGTGACTGTGGGTCAGCGATGCTCGATTGGAAGAAGATGCATCTTGCATCCCGGTGTGGTGATCGGTGCTGATGGCTTTGGTTTCGCTCCTGTCAATGGAGGAGGGTGGAACAAAATTGAGCAATTGGGTGCCGTCCAGATTGGTGATGACTGCGAAATTGGGTCCAATACCTGTATTGATCGAGGGGCGCTGGAAGACACTGTTTTGGGACACGGTGTCAAGCTTGATAATTTGATTCAAATTGCACACAACGTTCGTATTGGCAACCATGTTGCCATGGCAGGTTGTGTGGGTGTTGCAGGCAGTGCCATTATTGGCCATAGATGCACGGTTGGCGGGGGTGCCATTGTGCTGGGGCACTTGACCTTGGCAGATGATGTTCATATTTCAGCCGCTTCTGTGGTGACCAAAAGCATCCCTCAGCCAGGGCACTATTCTGGCGTTTTTCCTATTGACGACCATTCGAAATGGGAGAAAAACGCCGCCACATTGCGTCATTTGCACGACTTGCGCGAACGATTGCGTTACCTCGAAAGAAAGAATACATAAGCATGGACATCCACCAAATTCTCAAAAAACTACCTCATCGCTATCCCATTTTGTTGGTTGATCGAGTGCTTGAAATTGAAAAGGGCAAACGCATTCGTGCGATCAAAAACGTCACCATCAACGAACCTTTTTTTGAGGGTCACTTTCCACATCGCCCTGTGATGCCGGGCGTACTCATGCTGGAGGCATTGGCACAAGCGGCAGCATTGTTGGCATTTGATACGCTGGATGTTCAGCTGGATGACAAAACGGTTTACTACTTCGCAGGCATTGATGGTGCACGGTTCAAGCGTCCGGTAGAGCCTGGAGATCAACTTGTCTTAGAAGTGAGCTTGCAACGCATGAAGGCGGGCATTTTCCGTTTTGGCGCTCAGGCCTTGGTGGACGGACAAATTGCCGTCGAGGCAGAGCTGATGTGCACCATGAGACGTATCGAAGACTGATATGTCTCGTATTCACCCTACAGCAATTGTTGCTCCCGGAGCCGATTTAGATCCATCTGTGGAAGTCGGTCCATACACGATCATCGGACCACATGTTCGGGTTGGATCGGGTACCCGAATCGGCCCTCACTGCGTGATCGAGGGGCACACCACCATCGGACAAGACAACCAGATTTTTCAGTTTTGTTCACTTGGTGCGATTCCCCAAGACAAAAAGTACAAAGGGCAACCTTGTGAACTTCGCATTGGTGATCGCAACACCATTCGAGAGTTTTGTACTTTCAATATTGGGACAGAAGAAGATGGGGGCGTGACCTCCTTAGGGGATGACAATTGGATCATGGCCTATGTGCACTTGGCGCACGACTGTCACGTAGGCAACCACACCATTTTCGCTAACAACAGTCAGTTGGCCGGTCACGTGCACGTTGATGACTGGGCTATTTTGGGTGGCTTTACCGTGGTCCATCAGTTTGTACGCATTGGTGCTCACTCGATGACCGCGATGTGCGCTTTGTTATTTGCAGATTTGCCTCCGTTTGTCATGGCTCAGGGGCAGCCTGCTACTGCAAGGTCCATGAATTTTGAAGGGTTGAAACGCCGCGGTTTTAATGATGTCGAAATTTCGATTGTCAAAGGCATGCACAAGGCGTTGTATCGATCAGATCTCACCCTGACGCAAGCTATCGCTTCTATTGAGGAAATGGCAAAGGACAAGCCAGACGCATCTCGGGTTGGCCATCTCATGCTTGATTTTTTGCGCACATGTGATGACAAACGAGGGTTGGTGCGTTGACATGAAACTGGGCATGGTGGCCGGAGAGGCTTCTGGTGACTTGTTGGGAGCATTGTTGCTCGACGGATTCAAACAACAATCGCTCGAAGTCGATGCCTTTGGTATTGCCGGCCCACGCATGCAAAAACTGGGAGTCGAAGCTTGGTGGCACAGCGATGCATTGGCTGTGAGGGGCTACGTGGAGGTTCTGAAGCACTATTGGCGTATTGTTAGGATGCGCAATCAAATCACAGATCGGTTGTTAGAGGCCAAGCCTGATTTGTTTATTGGCATAGATGCGCCTGATTTCAATTTGGTTCTTGAAAAACGTTTGCGCCACAAGGGAATCAAAACGATCCACATGGTGTGCCCGTCTATTTGGGCGTGGAGGCCGGAACGCATCAACTTGATCCGAGAAAGCTGTGATCACGTGCTGTGTATTTTCCCGTTTGAAGTGGATCTGTTACGAGCCAATGGAATATCTGCCACATACATAGGGCACCCTCTGGCAGATGTCATGCCCATGAGCCCCGACGTTTCTCGGGCCAGAGAGCATTTCGATATTCCAGCTGATCAGCCGGTGGTCGCCTTGCTTCCAGGCAGTCGACACAGTGAAATCGAATATTTGTTGCCTGTTTTTTTGGATGCGGCGTTGATTCTTAAAAAGCGCATTCCCGAACTGAAATTGTTACTTCCGGTAGCGCCTGGTTTAACGAACCTGGTGCATCGATTCGTCAGTCAACATGAGGCTGGTCAGTGGGTGAAATGCCTGCAAGGTCAGGCTCAGACCGCCATGGTTGCCTCTGATGCTGTGTTAGTGGCCAGTGGTACCGCAACGTTGGAGGCGGCATTGTGCAAAAAGCCCATGGTGGTTGCTTATCGCATGCCGGCCTTAAGCTGGTGGATCACCCAGCGTAAACGTTTGCAGCCTTGGGTCGCATTGCCAAACATATTGTGTGAGCGGTTTGTTGTCCCTGAGTTTCTACAAGAGGCCTGTACGGCAGAAAATCTGGCACAAGCTGTGCAACAACAAATGCAGCTTAGTGCTTCATCTCAGCGTTCTTTGCGTTCTACCTGGGACGCGCTGCATGCATCGTTGATGCGAAACACATCTATTTGCGCCTCCCAAGCTGTGCGTCAGGTGATGGCCAATGGCTAAGGTGATGAAAGACATTAGTGGGGTTGCCCAACAAGGGTTTGCTTGGCATGCGGTTGGGTTGCATGCCGGAGTGGATGAGGCTGGAAGAGGGCCTTTGGCTGGACCGGTGGTGGCAGCCGCAGTGATTTTGGACGAACATCAGCCTATTGTTGGTTTGAATGATTCAAAAAAGCTCAGCCCACTTGCACGTGATCGTTTGTTCCACGAGATCATGGGCAAGGCGCTGTGTTGTTCTACTGGTTGGGCCAGTGTTGAAGAAATTGATGCGTTGAACATTTTGCAAGCCACGTTATTGGCCATGCAGCGTGCTGTCGATGGCTTGCGGTTAAAACCAGTTCACGTGTGGGTTGATGGCAATCAGCTGCCACAGTTGTCGATGACTGCTGAGGCTGTTGTGGGCGGTGACGCCTCTATACCTAGTATTTCTGCTGCTTCTATATTGGCCAAAGTGACCCGTGATCGATACATGATCGAAATGGATTCCCTATATCCACAATATGGTTTTGCTGGCCACAAGGGTTATGGCACAGCGATTCACCTCAAAGCTTTGCGTGAATGTGGAGCCACCCCATTGCACCGCAGAAGTTTTAAACCAGTCAACGATTTGGATGCCTTGTTTCGGCGAGATCAGATTTTGCAAGATGATCTGAAAAAGGTGATTTGATGGAGCAAGTGACCTCTATTGAGAATCCTTGGGTCAAAAAAGTTCGAGAGTATTTGCGTGCCAGTTCGCACTTTCGAAAATTTGACGGCGTGTGGTTGGAGGGCGATCACCTCATTCGAGCGGCTTTGGCACGTGGTTGGAAGCCTCGAGTTTGGTTTTGGAATGAACAAGGACTGCAACACCCAAATGCCGAGTTCAGCTCCTTGCAGACGGAGCAAGGCAGGCATATTCGTGTTCCTGCCTCTATCATGAACAAGATCACATCGATGGAATCTGCGCCACCAGTCAGTGCTTGGCTGTCGTGGGTTGATCGACCCCTCAGTGATTCAACCAATGATACGCATCATTTTGACGGCTTGGTTTTGGATCGGTTGCAGGATCCCGGGAATGTAGGCACCATTTTGCGAAGTGCTGCCGCAATGGGGTTTAGGCATATTTGGTCCATGAAGGGAACCGTTTCCATTTGGTCGCCTAAAGTGCTGCGTTCAGGTATGGGCGCACACTTTTCACTGGAGTTACACGAAGGCTGTGTTTTAGACGATATCAGAGCGTTGAACAGACCCTTGACGGCCACCAGCTCGCACGAAGGTCAATGGCTGCATCAGGCGGTGATCAACCGGCCCTGTACATTTGTGCTGGGGCACGAAGGGCAGGGCATTTCTCCTGACTTGGCCAAGCTGGCAGCTGATTGGGTTCGAATTTATCAGCCTGCTGGTGAGGAGTCTCTCAATGTAGGAGTAGCCGCTGGGATTTGTATGCACTCTGCTGTTGTTCTCAGACTATAATTGAAAAATTTTGTCTGCGACCTTACCGGAGAATTTCGTGCTGCAAAACGTACTGGCACAACACCCCCTGGCCATACTAGCACTCGCTGACGGAACGGTCTTTCAAGGTTACTCCATTGGAGCCCCCGGTCAAACCACCGGAGAAGTGGTGTTCAACACCTCGATCACGGGCTATCAGGAGATCCTGACCGATCCCAGCTATTGCCGCCAGATTGTGACCCTCACATACCCTCATATTGGCAACACGGGAATCAATTCCGAGGACATGGAAGCTGATCGCGTCCATGCTGCGGGTTTGGTGATCAAAGATTTGCCTTTGTTGGCCTCCAATTTTCGCAGCGAGCAAACTCTCAGCGAGTTTTTGGTTCAAAACCAAACGGTTGCCATTGCCGGAATCGATACGCGTCGACTCACGCGCCACCTTCGCACCACAGGCGCACAAAATGGATGCATTGTTGCGATTGGATTGGGTGAATTGTTTTCTGCCCAACAAACTGAGCAAGCGATCCAAACGGCCAAGTCAGCTCCCTCAATGGCGGGTGCCGATTTGGCACAAGTGGTTTCTACCAGTCAATCGTTCGAGTGGAATACCACCGAGTGGGAGCTGGGGCGTGGCTATGGACTTCAAGTTCAGCCCTCCCATCATGTGGTTGCCCTTGACTTCGGTGTCAAGCGCAATATCTTGCGTATGCTCGCCCAACGCGGGTGCAAGGTCACCGTGGTTCCTGCCAAAACTTCCATGAAAGACATCTTGGCTCTCAAGCCTGATGGAGTTTTCCTCTCAAACGGACCAGGTGATCCTGAGCCATGCGATTACGCCATTGAGACAGCTAAGCAAACCATGGATGCCAATATTCCCCTGTTTGGAATTTGTCTGGGCCATCAAATTTTGGCGCTGGCTAGTGGTGCTCAAACCTTCAAGATGAAGTTTGGTCATCATGGCGCCAATCACCCGGTTAAAGACCTCGACTCAGGTCAGGTGTCCATCACCAGTCAGAACCACGGATTCGCGGTCAAAGCCGACAATTTGCCAGCTCATTTGCGCGTGACGCATGTGAGTTTGTTTGACGGTACGGTACAAGGTTTGGCACGGACCGATAAACCTGCATTTTGTTTCCAGGGACACCCCGAAGCATCCCCTGGTCCTCACGACATTGGTTATCTCTTTGATCGCTTTGTGTCTCTCATGAATCAAGCGAAGCGAGTCTGACAAATGCCTAAGCGTAGTGACATTCAATCCATTTTGATCATTGGTGCAGGGCCGATTGTGATTGGCCAAGCTTGTGAGTTTGATTATTCGGGCGTACAGGCCTGCAAGGCCTTGCGAGAAGAGGGTTATCGCATCATCCTCATCAACAGCAATCCCGCCACGATCATGACCGACCCCGAAACGGCCGATGTGACTTACATCGAGCCTATTCAGTGGCAGGTTGTTGAAAAAATCATTGCCAAAGAACGTCCCGATGCCATTTTGCCTACCATGGGCGGACAAACGGCATTGAACTGTGCACTGGATTTGTGGCGTCATGGGGTACTTCACAAGTACAAGGTCGAACTTATTGGTGCGACTCCCGAAGCCATTGACAAAGCCGAAGATCGCCAAAAATTCAAAGAAGCCATGACGCGCATCGGCCTGGGTTCGGCAAGGTCCGGTATTGCACACACCATGCAAGAAGCTTGGGATGTGCAATCAACCATTGGTTTCCCTGTTGTGATTCGCCCCAGTTTTACTTTGGGTGGCACGGGTGGTGGTATTGCCTACAACGCCGAAGAATTTGAAGTCATTTGCAAGCGAGGTCTTGAAGCTTCGCCCACCAGTGAACTGTTGATTGAAGAGTCTCTGGTTGGCTGGAAAGAATACGAGATGGAAGTGGTGCGTGATCGAAAAGACAACTGCATCATTGTCTGCTCCATCGAAAACCTCGACCCCATGGGCGTGCACACCGGCGATTCCATCACCGTTGCGCCAGCTCAAACCTTGACCGACAAAGAGTATCAAATCATGCGAAATGCCAGTTTGGCTGTTTTGCGTGAAATTGGTGTGGATACGGGTGGTTCGAACGTTCA
>JBEDMU010000133.1:0-6946 GCA_041170945.1 Pseudomonadota bacterium | reverse complement strand
CATCAGTTGGGCCTATGACCTCATCTAGCTGGGCCAGTTGTAGAAGCGTTTCGGCAAAGGTTTGTTTGGTTTGAAATTCATGACTGGACAAAGAATATTCAGCCAGCCAGCCGCCTTTGTTGAGCAAGATTTCGAAGCACTCTGCCCACTGCGATGGCAACAAACGTTGCGCCAGTCGTGCGTGGCATGAGTGGGCCAACTGGTTCAAGTGCTCAAGTGCGTTGGGAATTTCTAGCTGTAAACGATGGGCCCAATGGCGAAGCGTCTCAAGAGCTCGAGGCCACGCCATGGCATCGCCACGGCCTTCTCGCATGCGAGCATCAAG
Organism: Pseudomonadota bacterium; assembly: GCA_041170945.1. Taxonomy (GTDB): domain Bacteria; phylum Pseudomonadota; class Gammaproteobacteria; order Burkholderiales; family Burkholderiaceae_C; genus RS62. The sequence goes on along the minus strand of JBEDMU010000133.1, from coordinate 6,621 downwards.
GCTGGCTCGTGGATCGCCCTCGGTTCTGAAGTTCGACCAAAAGGGTGACACCATTAACTGACTCAAGCGTTCGACAGTGACTTCATGCTTGGGATCAAACGCCACTCGCAACAGATCGATGGCCGAGCGAACCAGTGGCAACGTAGACAAGGGCTGACCCAGGCTGATGTTGTACACACGTGCAGCCTCATGGTGCGACATGCGCATGGAGGCTGGCGCCAATACCTGGGTCAAGGTGTCTTCGATGCGATGACGCAAGCCATTTAAGTTGGGGACGACCCAGCCTAAACGAGCCTGCGGATTGGCTTGTAAATGCGCAGCTGCCCAATGTGCAGCCGCCAAACATTCGGCGCTGGCGTCGGGGTATGAGCGAACTTCGGGTGAATGAGGGTGCATGCCAGACAACAACTCACTGACCTGGATGCCCCTTTGTTGGCAAGCCCGTTCAATGCGGTGCTCAAGTGGTGTGTATCGATCAAACCCAGCAAACAGCAGATGCTGTGGCAAGTTCACCGCAAGGCCATTGAACGTTTCAAGCAAATGAAGGTACAAGCTGGCTTTGTCGATCCACTGATGGGTCTGGCAACGCGCTTTGAAATCTTGTTGCCAGCTTAAAAACTGCTTTTGCTCCTCAGATACCGGTGTATAGGGTGGGGGCATCGACCAAATCACTGAAATTTGGTGCGCCAAAGCAGCATCTTTGGCCAACGCCGTTGTGTCAAACAAGGAGACTTGGCTCAGGCGGCGGCGAATGATGTCCTCAAAAATCAGTTCAACTTCAGCGGTGGTCAAGACCCTGCACTTGAGCGCTGGAGAGTCGCATTCAGGCGACAACATCGACTCTTCTGCCAGTTGTTGCAACCATGTGTCCACCGTGAGGGTGCGCGGCGTGGGCCATCGCGTAACCCCTCGTTTGACCTGTTGGGCGGCGAATTGCCGCTGCAAATCTTGAGCCAGACGCGACGTCGCACAGAGGATGAGTGTTTCGTCGTCGCAACCCTCTTGGAGCAGGTCGATCAGTCTGACTGTATTCATGCGTTGGTTTTACACCAAAACACGGCCGCCCCGACTTTTTGTTATTTGTCAGGAAAACTGCACCGAAGTAGTGTCAAAATGTCCCGCGATCTGGTGGGAGTATTCCTGCTGGACGATCACATGCCGGCCCGGGCCGAACAGTGCTCTCGACTGGCCTAGCGCATAGAGGAGAAAAATATGCTGATTGGCGTACCCGCTGAGACCTTGGCGGGCGAAACCCGCGTCGCTGTCACTCCAGAAACAGCCAAGAAATACGTGGCACAAGGGCATACCGTACGTGTGCAGTCCGGTGCTGGCCTCAAGGCTAGTTGCACCGACGACGCATACCGTGCAGTGGGCGCCGAAATTGTTGATGCAGCCGCTGCCTTGGGCGCCGATTTGGTGCTGAAGGTGCGTACCCCCACCGATGCTGAACTGGCTCTCATGAAGTCTGGTGCGGCCGTGGTTGGCATGCTCAACCCTTTCGATGCCGATGGTTTGGCGCGCATGGCAAAAGCTGGCTTGACCAGCTTTGCCCTTGAGGCCGCTCCGCGCACCACCCGAGCGCAGTCCATGGACGTGTTGTCGAGCCAGGCCAATATTGCCGGTTACAAAGCCGTCATTACTGCCGCTGACAAGTACCAAAAGTTTTTCCCCATGCTCATGACAGCTGCGGGTACGGTCAAGGCCGCTCGTGTGGTGATTTTGGGTGTAGGGGTGGCCGGCCTGCAAGCCATTGCCACAGCCAAACGCTTGGGTGCGGTCATCGAAGCCTCCGACGTACGCCCCAGCGTCAAAGAACAAGTGGAATCATTGGGCGGCAAGTTCATTGACGTGCCCTACGAAACTGCCGAAGAAAAAGAGGCTGCCGAAGGTGTTGGGGGCTATGCCCGTCCCATGCCGCAAAGCTGGCTCGATCGCCAAAAGGTGGAAGTGGCCAAGCGAGTGGCCATGGCCGATGTGGTGATTTCTACTGCCCTCATCCCAGGACGTGCAGCGCCTGTGCTCATCACCGAAGATATGGTCAAGTCGATGAAGCCCGGTTCAGTCATTGTCGATATTGCGGCGGGTCGTGGGCCCAGTGGCAACGATGGCAACTGTCCGCTGACAGAAGCAGGCAAAACGGTCGAAAAGCATGGGGTCCTCATTGTGGGCGAAACCAACTTGGCGGCTTTGGTGGCTGCCGATGCCTCATCGCTGTATGCCCGTAACGTGCTCGACTTCCTGAAATTGGTCATTACCAAAGAAGGACAGTTCGAAGTCAACCTCGAAGACGACATCGTGGCTGCGTGTCTCATGACACAAGGCGGCGAAGTCAAGCGCAAGTGACACACAAAGGAATCCCAACATGGAAGTCGTGTCTCCCACCCTGATCAACCTGATCATTTTTGTTCTGGCCATTTACGTGGGGTACCACGTGGTCTGGACCGTCACTCCTGCATTGCACACGCCTCTCATGGCGGTGACCAACGCCATTTCGGCTATTGTGATTGTGGGCGCCATGCTCGCAGCCGCTCTCACCGAAACAGGTTTGGGCAAAACCATGGGCGTATTGGCGGTGGCTTTGGCTGCGGTCAACGTGTTTGGCGGCTTCTTGGTCACCCGGCGCATGCTCGAGATGTTCAAGAAAAAAGACAAACCTGCTAAGAAAGCGGAGGGCCAGTGAAATGAGCATGAACCTCGTGACCCTGTTGTACCTCATTGCGAGCGTCTTCTTTATTCAGGCCCTCAAGGGTCTGTCCCATCCCACCACCTCCATTCGCGGCAACGTGTTTGGCATGGCTGGCATGACCATTGCGGTTCTGACCACCGGTGCACTCATCCTCAACCTCAGCACCAATCCAGCCATGGGCTTGGGTTGGGTCTTGTTGGGCTTGTTGGTGGGAGGCACAGCTGGCGCCATCATGGCCAAGCGTGTTGAAATGACCAAAATGCCCGAGCTGGTCGCCTTCATGCACAGCATGATTGGTTTGGCAGCGGTGTTTATTGCCATTGCCGCGGTCGTAGAGCCCTATGCCTTTGGCATCGTGCAAAAAGCCGCCGACGGAACCGTGCCCCATATTCCAGTGGGCAACAAAATCGAATTGTTCTTGGGCGCAGCTATTGGTGCGATTACCTTCAGCGGTTCGGTCATCGCGTTTGGAAAGCTCTCTGGCAAATACAAATTCCGCCTGTTCCAAGGGGCCCCTGTCACGTTCAGCGGCCAGCACATGGTCAACCTGGTATTGGGCTTGCTCACCATTGGGTTGGGGCTGTATTTCGCCATTACCGAAGATTGGTCAGCTTTCTTTGCCATGCTTGCCCTGTCGTTTGTATTGGGCGTGCTCATCATCATTCCCATCGGCGGCGCTGACATGCCCGTGGTGGTGTCGATGCTCAACAGCTACTCGGGCTGGGCGGCGGCCGGTATTGGCTTCTCGCTCAACAACTCCATGTTGATCATTGCAGGATCTTTGGTGGGCAGCTCGGGTGCCATCCTGTCGTACATCATGTGCAAGGCCATGAATCGCTCCTTCATCAGTGTGATCTTGGGCGGCTTTGGAGGAGACGGCGGTACAGCAGCAGCTGGTGGTGGGCAACAACGCTCGGTCAAGAGCGGCAGTGCCGACGATGCTTCTTTTATCATGGGCAATGCCGAAACGGTCATCATTGTGCCGGGTTACGGTTTGGCGGTGGCACGTGCCCAACACTCGGTCAAAGAGTTGGCCAACAAGCTCATTGAAAAAGGCGTCACGGTTAAATACGCGATTCACCCCGTTGCGGGTCGCATGCCTGGTCACATGAACGTGTTGTTGGCTGAAGCCGAAGTACCGTATGACCAAGTCTTCGAAATGGAAGACATCAACGGTGAGTTTGGGCAAGCCGACGTGGCCATTATTTTGGGTGCCAACGACGTGGTCAACCCAGCCGCGCACGTCAAGGGTTCGCCTATTTACGGCATGCCTATTTTGGAAGCCTACAAAGCCAAAACGGTCATCGTCAACAAACGCTCCATGGCCGCTGGTTACGCCGGCTTGGACAACGAACTTTTTTACATGGACAAAACCATGATGGTGTTTGGCGACGCCAAAAAAGTCGTAGAAGACATGACCAAGGCCTTGGATTGAGTTTGAACTTGCGATAACATGTCTCCATGAATCGGAACTTACAAATAACCGATCATGGAGACAACAATGAATACTCAAAGCCAACGTCCTTGGTTATCTTCTTATCCTGAAGGGGTACCGTCTGATATTGATGTCAGTACTTACTCCTCTCTTGTCCACCTGTTTGACGAGAGCTTCGCCAAATTTGCCGATCGGGTAGCGTACAGCTACTTGGGCAAAGATTTCACATATCGACAGATCGACGAGCAGTCAAAAGCCTTGGCGGCATATTTGCAGTCGTTGGGTCTGCAAAAGGGCGATCGCGTGGCGATCATGATGCCCAATGTGCCTCAATACCCTATTGCCGTGACGGCCATCATGCGTGCCGGTTATGTCGTGGTCAATGTCAACCCCTTGTACACCGCGCGCGAGCTAGAGCACCAACTCAAAGACGCCGGCGCCAAAGCCATTTTGATCATCGAAAATTTTGCTGCTACCTTGCAAGCCTGCAAAGCCAGCACGCCCATTCAGCACGTGGTCTTGGCCACCATGGGGGACATGCTGGGGGGTCTTAAAGGCGCCTTGGTTAATTTGGTGGTGCGCAAAGTCAAAAAGCTGGTGCCGGCTTTTCAATTGCCGGGGGCTGTGCGTTTCCCCGATGCCGTTAGCCGCGGACGCAAGCTCAGTTTTACCAAGCCCAGCCTGCATCCCGAAGACATTGCGGTGTTGCAATACACGGGCGGCACCACCGGCGTGAGCAAAGGCGCTGTATTGCTGCATCGCAATCTCATTGCCAACGCCTTGCAAGCCGAAGCTTGGATCAAGCCCGCCATTGATCGCATTCCTTCCCATGAACAACCCACGTTTGTGTGTGCCCTGCCGCTGTATCACATCTTTGCCTTCACGGTGAATTTGGTCATTTCCATGCGCACGGGCATGAAAAACGTGTTGCTGCCCAATGCGCGAGATTTGGCAGGGGTGATCAAAGAACTGTCTAAACAGCGCTTTCATGTCTTCCCTGCGGTCAATACTTTGTTCAATGGTTTGGCCAGACACCCCGACTTCAATAAAGTCGATTGGAGTCATTTGGTCATCTCGTTGGGGGGTGGCATGACCGTGCAACGGGCTGTGGCCAACATGTGGCTTGAAAAAACGGGCAGTCCCATTTGTGAGGCCTACGGATTGTCTGAAACCTCGCCTGGCGCCAGTGTCAACCCGATTGTCAACACCGTTTACAACGGCAGCATAGGCTTGCCCATTCCCAGCACAGAAATGGCCATCGTCGACGAGGCAGGTCAATTTTTGCCGGTGGGTGAAGTGGGTGAAATTGCCATTCGTGGCCCCCAAGTCATGGCAGGGTATTGGCAACGTCCCGACGAAACAGCCAAGGTCATGTTGCCAGGTGGTTGGTTCAAGACGGGTGACATTGGCACCATGGATGAACAAGGATATTTCCGCATTGTCGATCGCAAAAAAGACATGATCAATGTCTCAGGCTTCAATGTTTATCCCAACGAGGTCGAAGAGGTGGTGGCCATGATTCCGGGCGTTGTCGAATGCGCTGCAGTGGGGCAGCCTGATGAGCGCTCGGGTGAGGCCGTGCGGTTGGTGGTAGTGCGCAAAGACGACTCCTTAACCGAAGAAGCCATACGCGAGTATTGCCGAGCCAATCTCACAGGTTACAAGCAGCCGCGTGTCATTGAATTCCGCAACGAATTGCCCAAGACTCCCGTGGGCAAGATTTTGCGTCGCGCTTTGCGCGACCAAGCCTAAGCGGCAGAGGCACTGACTTTGATGTCCCAACCTTGGGCGCTGGTCAGCGCTTTGCATGATGAGTTGTCAGCAGTCCTCAACCTCATGCCAGATGAGGCTGTTCAAAAGGTTGCAGGGCGCGAATTTTGGGTGGGGCATTTGCAAGGGCGCGAGGTCATTGCCACTCTCAGTGGCATCGGCAAAGTGGCCGCTGCAACCACCGCCACGTTGTTGATCGAACATTTTGGCGTGCAAGGCATTATTTTTACTGGACTGGCTGGTGGCTTGGGTCAACAGGTTCGAGTGGGCGATGTGGTGGTGGCCCGTTCGTTGATTCAGCATGACATGGACGCCCGGCCCTTATTCCCTAGGCACATGATTCCCGATTTGCGCAAAGACGCTTTTTTGGTCGACCCTGATTTGGCGCATGCGGTGACTTTGAGTGCCGCCGAGGTGTTGCAGCAGGTGCACCAGCATGTTCCGTCCCGCACCTTGGTTCAATACGGTCTTCATCAACCATGCGTTCATGAAGGGCTCATTCTCAGTGGCGACCGATTTGTGTCAACTGCTGCCGATAGCGCCGAGCTGGTTCAGCGTTTGCCACAGGCGCTGGCCGTTGAAATGGAGGGAGCTGCCATGGCCCAGGTGTGTCATGACTTTGGCATCCCGTTGGCAGTGGTGCGCACCATCTCTGACCGCGCTGACGACACAGCGCATGTCGATTTCAAAGGATTTTTGCGCGATGTGGCCAGCCACTACAGTGCGGCCA
>JBEDMU010000132.1:0-4429 GCA_041170945.1 Pseudomonadota bacterium | reverse complement strand
CGAAACGAACGGTACAAGTGGGGTTGCGTTCGTCAGGCCAACGAGAGGCACGTGAGTACGTGCAAGACCAAGGGGGTGTGATCGCTACTGCAAAAGATTTGCGCGGATTGGACGGTGTGGGCTTGCAAGGCTGGCTGAACATCGTGCGGCAACGTTTGAACGGAACCCCTTGCTATTTGTCCTTGGACATTGATGTACTGGACCCCGCCTTTGCGCCCGGAACCGGTACGCCCGAGCCTGGTGGGCTGACCAGCAGTCAAATGCTCACTTTTTTGGAAGGCTTGTCTGACTTGCCTTGGGTGGGCATGGATTGCGTCGAAGTGGCGCCGGCTTACGACCACGCAGAACTGACCAGCAATGCTGCGGCCACCCTGGTGTGGACTTATTTGAGCGGCCAAGTGGCCAAGCGCTGAATCACATGCAGCGCAGCTCTTCTTTGTTGCGATCGGATACGCAACTGAACCAGCGCAGTTACTACGAGGCCAGCGTGCAACGGGCGCCCGTATGGCCGGCCTTGCAGGGTGCATTACAGGCCGATGTGGTGGTGGTGGGCGGCGGTTTTACGGGTTTGCACACTGCCATTGAACTGGCTGAGCGAGGTTATCAAGTTGCTCTGCTTGAAGCCGACCGTGTGGGGTCGAGTGCCAGTGGACGCAATGGCGGACAAATCATCGCTGGATTGGCTTGTGGACAGGGTGAAATTGAATCACAACTGGGAGTGGCCGATGCGAAACGCGTGTGGGACATGACCGTTGAAGGTTTGAGCATCATCGAAGCGCGTTGTCAGCAATACCAAATTGATGCCGAGTTGCGCAAAGGGTATTTGTATGTGGCCGATCGTCCGGCCAAGGCCAGGGCCTTGCTTCAAGACGCCGAAGACTTGCAGCAATTGGGCTTGGATTGTGAAGTGGCCACAGGTTCGCAGGTGCGTTCTTACATCGACACCAACCGCTACCAAGCGTGTGTGTATGAATCGACATCGGGGCATGTGCACCCTTTGAAACTGGCCCTGGGTTTGTTGCACGCTGCACAGCAACTGGGAGTGAAGGTATATGAGCACACCCCAGCACTCAGTCGTCAACACGTGGGCGAGCAGGTGCTCATTCAAACCCCACAAGGCACGGTGCAGGCGAAGCATGTGGTGCTGGCGGGAAATTGCTTGCTGCCCGAAGTAAGCCCCAAGCTGGCGGCTCCTATTCAAAGTCGCATCATGCCGGTGGGCACCTACATGTTGGCCACCCAGCCGGTTGATCAGGCGCTGGCGCAGCGATTGATCGCGCGTCATGCGGCTGTGTGCGACAACAACTTTGTTCTCGATTACTTCAGATTCAGTGCAGACCACCGCATGTTGTTTGGGGGGCGTGTGAGCTACACCACCCTCACTCCGCCTCATTTGCAACAGCGTTTGCAAACACGCATGACCAAGATTTTTCCGGAATTGGCACAGGTTCCGGTGGAATATGTATGGGGCGGCTTTGTCGATATCACCATGAATCGCGCTCCCGATTTTGGCCGTTTGCATCCACAGGTGACTTACTTGCAAGGCTTCAGTGGCCATGGCGTGGTGTTGGCCGCTTTGGCGGGCCGTGTGGCAGCCGAGTCGGTGGCGGGTCAACACGAGCGCTTTGATGTGTGGGCTCGTTTGCGTCACCACGCCTTCCCTGGCGGCAAGATGCTCAGAACGCCGGTGTTGGCATTGGGCATGCTTTGGTACCGCATGCGTGATTTGTTGGGGTAAACCTTAGGGAGTGAAGCAAAAGCTCTGAGCCTGTGCCAGAATGGCTGCAGGAGTTTTTATGCGATCTACGCAATCCAAGGGTTGGGTGTGGTTGCCCGGCGATCACCGCATGTTGGGCACCACCACTCAAAGTCCATTCACTGTGTTGGGCGACAAATACGCTCAAGCTGTTATTCGGGGCGCTTTTGCACAACCGGTGCTGTTTCCCCTGTCTACCTCGGCCGACATTGCTCGTTTGCTGGCTCAAGTTGACGGCGTCATGCTCACGGGCTCCCCCTCTAACGTTCACCCTTCTCATTTTGGTGAAGAGGTGCTCAATCCGGCATTGCCCCTTGACCCTGCTCGCGACGACCTGACCTTGCATTTGGTGCGCGCATGCGTAGACCAAGGCGTGCCCTTGTTGGGCGTGTGCAGAGGTTTTCAAGAAATCAACGTGGCCTTGGGGGGCAGCTTGTACCAAGCGGTGCAACAAGTACCCGGGCACATGGATCACCGCGAAGACAGCACCCAACCTTATGAGGTGCAATACGCACCCAGCCATGACATTCGAATCGAGCCCGACAGTGCACTGGCCCAATGGGCTGGCGGCACCAAAGCCCGAGTGAATTCACTGCATGGTCAGGGTGTGGCGCGTTTGGCCCCTGGCTTAAAAGCGTTGGCGTGGGCCCCCGATGGGCTGATTGAGGCATTCCAAGTTGAAAAATCCAACACCTTTGCCTACGCCATGCAGTGGCATCCCGAGTGGAAGTGCTGGGACAACCCGTTTTATGCGGCTATTTTTCAAGCCTTTGGCGCGGCGGTGGCACAGCGTTTGCAACAGCGATTAAAAGACGAGTAACTTGTATGACTGATTCTCACACTTTGCAAAATTTCAACGATTTGGAGCAATGGCTTAACCAACGTCGTGTCACCGAAGTGGAATGTTTGGTGCCCGACTTAACGGGCGTAGCGCGCGGCAAAATCTTGCCACGTGAAAAGTTCACCGAAGATCGCGGCATGCGCTTGCCTCAAGTGATTGTGGCCATGGGCGTGACCGGGGAGTTTCCTGAAAGCGGGGCTTACTACGACGTGATCGACCCCACCGATCGCGACATGCAACTGCGGCCCGTGCCAGGTACGGCGCGTATTGTGCCTTGGGCCAGCGACCCCACCGCGCAGGTGATTCACGATTGTTTTGACCACGATGGACGCCTCATTCCATACGCCCCGCGCAGCGTGCTGCGACGCGTGTGCGACCTGTACGACCAAATGGGTTTGAGCCCTGTGGTGGCTCCCGAGTTGGAGTTTTATCTGACCGCGCGCAACACCGACGCCAATATGCCCTTGCGCCCACCCATTGGTCGCAGCGGTCGCGCCGAGACCTCGCGCCAGGCTTACAGCATCGACGCAGTGAACGAATTCGATCCGTTGTTTGAAGAAATTTACGATTACTGCGAAAAAATGGAACTCAACGTGGACACGTTGATTCACGAAATTGGCGCCGGTCAAATGGAGATCAACTTTTTCCACGCGCACCCACTGGAATTGGCTGACGAGGTGTTTTTCTTCAAGCGCACGGTGCGCGAAGCCGCTTTGCGTCATGACATGTACGCCACCTTCATGGCCAAGCCCATTGCCGGCGAGCCCGGTAGCGCCATGCACATTCATCAAAGCATTGTGGATAAAAAAACAGGCCAAAACATTTTCAGCAACGCTGATGGGTCACCATCAGAAGCGTTCTATCACTACATCGGAGGCTTGCAGCGTTATGTGCCGGCGGCCATGGCCTTGGTGGCGCCCTATGTCAACAGCTATCGTCGACTCAGCCGCAACACTGCTGCCCCCATCAACACCGAATGGGGGCATGACAACCGCACGGTGGGGTTCCGCTCTCCCATTTCAACCCCCGAAGCCCGTCGCATTGAAAACCGCGTGATTGGGGCCGATGCCAACCCCTATGTGGCCATGGCCATGACCTTGGCCTGCGGCTACTTGGGCATCAAAAACCGCATCGAGCCCAAAGCTGAAATGCGGGGCGACGCTTATTTGTCGCCCTACGCGTTGCCACGCAGTTTGGGCGAAGCGCTGAACTGGCTGCGCAACGAAAAAGACCTGCACGAAGTGCTGGGTGAGGGCTTTGTGACCATTTACACCGAAATCAAAGAAGTGGAGTTTGAGGAATACATGAAAGTGATTTCGCCTTGGGAGCGCGAGCACTTGCTGTTGCATGTGTGACGGCCTTTCGTCCCCCACTTTTTCATGACCCAACCTCAACCGACCAAGCACATTCGTACTTTCACAAAGGCGTCAACACATGAACACCTCACTGCAAAGCCACTTGTCTACTGAAGAGGTGCAAGCACTGGACAGCGCGCACTTTATTCATCCCTTTACCGATACCAAAAGTTTGGCGGCCAAAGGTGCTCGCGTGATCACCCACGCCGAGGGTATTTATGTGTGGGACTCCAAGGGCCAAAAAATTCTCGATGCCATGAGTGGCTTGTGGTGCGTGAACGTGGGATATGGTCGGCGTGAAATCGCCGAGGCAGCCTACGACCAAATGCGCACGCTGCCCTACTACAACAGTTTTTTCCAAACCACGCACGAACCTGCAGTGAAGTTGGCGGCCAAGTTGGCCAGCTTGGCGCCCGCCGCTGGAGGACAACGCTTTGAACATGTGTTTTTCAGCAGCAGCGGTTCTGAAAGCAACGA
>JBEDMU010000131.1:0-3148 GCA_041170945.1 Pseudomonadota bacterium | reverse complement strand
GCTTCACGCAGTGCCCGTGCAATGGCAAATCCCATCTTTCCAGACGAGCGGTTGGTCAGGCCACGCACCGGGTCAATGGCTTCAAACGTAGGCCCCGCCGTGACACAGGCTTGAACACCCTGCAAGGGCTTGGGCTGAAAAAACGCCTCGAGCTCTTCCACAATTTCCCAAGGCTCGAGCATGCGGCCATCGCCCACTTCGCCACACGCTTGTTCGCCTTGACCCACGTCTAACACCACAGCGCCATCGGCCTGCAGTTGTTGCACGTTGCGCTGGGTGGCGGGGTGTTGCCACATTTCGCGGTTCATGGCTGGGGCAATAATGAGAGGAACCCGATCGATGGGGCGGGCCACGCACATGAGGCTGAGCAAATCGTCGCAACGGCCATGCAACAGGCGCGCCATGAAGTCGGCGGTGGCCGGGGCTATCAATATGGCATCGGCTTCGCGACTCAGGTTGATGTGCGGCATGTGATTGGCCTGACCACCGGCTTCACGAGGGTCCCAGGTGCTTTCAAACACCTCACGCCCACTCAGCGCCTGCAAAGTGAGCGGCGTGATGAAGCGGGTGGCTGCCTCGGTCATGACCACCTGCACCGTGGCACCTGCCTTGGTGAGCAAACGCACCAATTCGGCCGATTTGTAGCAAGCAATGCCTCCGGTAAGGCCCAAAATCAAGTGTTTGCCCTGAAGCAAGGTAGCGGCAGACATGAACAGCGTCCTGGTCAACTTTGTATGCAAACGACGCCCATCGGGGCGTCGCAACCATCGATGACTGTAACCCATTCGGCACCAAAACGCAGAATAGGCAGGCAGGGTTCGTATAATTGGAATTTCCACCTGACGCAGGCTTAAACCCTGCCCTCAAAATGACCCAATACGTGTTTGTTACCGGTGGTGTGGTGTCGTCCTTAGGCAAGGGCATCGCCTCCGCTTCCCTGGCTGCGCTGCTCGAATCGCGCGGCCTCAAAGTCACCCTCATCAAGCTCGACCCATACCTCAACGTCGACCCCGGCACCATGTCGCCCTTTCAACACGGCGAAGTGTTTGTCACCGATGATGGTGCCGAGACCGACCTCGACTTAGGCCATTACGAGCGTTTCATCGAAACGCGCATGCGCAAGAGCAACAACTTCACCACGGGTCAAATTTACAAAAGCGTGCTCGAAAAAGAGCGCCGTGGCGACTACCTGGGCAAAACCGTGCAGGTCATTCCGCACGTCACCGGTGAAATTCAAGAATTCATTCGACGCGGTGCAGGCGAGGGTTCGCCCGATGCCGTTGATGTCGCCATTGTTGAAATTGGTGGCACCGTGGGTGACATTGAATCACTGCCCTTCTTAGAAGCAGCCCGCCAGCTCAGCCTGAAGTTAGGCCCTCATCAGGCTGCTTTTGTACACCTCACCTACCTGCCTTGGATCGCCACCGCCGGTGAGCTCAAAACCAAGCCTACCCAACACACGGTGCAAAAGCTGCGCGAAATTGGCATTCAACCTGATGCTTTGCTGTGCCGCGCCGATCGCTTCATTCCCGACGAAGAGCGTGAAAAAATTTCGTTGTTCACCAACGTGCAAGCCGGGGGCGTGATTTCCATGCCCGACGTTGACACCATTTACAAGGTGCCACGCTTGCTGCACGAGCAAGGCTTAGACCAGCTCATCTGCGACAAGCTGCGCTTGACCCCACCCCAAGCCAATTTGGCGCGTTGGGACCACTTGGTCCATGAGGTGCAAAACCCCAAAGGTGAAGTGCGCATTGCGATGGTTGGCAAGTATGTTGATTTGTCCGATAGCTACAAATCGCTCATCGAAGCCATGCGCCACGCTGGTATGAAAAACCATGTCAAGGTCAACCTCGAAACGGTCGACTCCGAAGCCCTCGAAGAACAAAACATCAACGAGGTGCTGCAAGGATTTGACGCGATTTTGGTGCCCGGTGGCTTTGGCAAACGTGGGGTCGAAGGCAAAATTGCCGCCGCCCGCTATGCCCGCGAACACCGCGTGCCTTACTTGGGCATTTGTTTGGGCATGCAAGTGGCCACCATTGAATTTGCGCGCCACGTGGCCGGCCTAGAGGGCGCCAACTCCACCGAATTCGATGCACAAGCCAAACACCCAGTCATTGCCTTGATCGACGAATGGCAAGAGGCCGATGGCACCATCCAAAAACGCGACGCCAACTCCGATTTGGGCGGCACCATGCGCTTGGGTGCGCAAAGTTCCGATGTGACCCCGGGCACCTTGGCCCACAGCATTTATGGCCCTGTGGTCACCGAGCGTCACCGCCACCGCTACGAAGCCAATACCCAATACCTCGATCGTTTGCGTCAAGCAGGCTTGGTGATTTCTGCGCTCACCCAGCGCGAGCACCTCACCGAAATTGTGGAATTGCCACAAGCCACACACCCCTGGTTCATGGGGGTGCAGTTTCACCCCGAATTCAAATCCACCCCTTGGGATGGCCACCCTTTGTTCAACGCGTTTGTGCGCGCCAGCATTGAACAGCAACGAAAGGCAGCAGCATGAAACTGTGCGGATTTGACGTTGGCCTGGATCAGCCCTTCTTTTTGATTTCGGGTCCTTGCGTTGTTGAGTCGGAACAACTGCAAATGGACGTGGCCGGGCAGCTCAAAGAAATCACCAGCAGCTTGGGCATCCCGTTCATTTTCAAAAGCAGCTACGACAAAGCCAACCGCTCCAGTGGCGCTTCGTTTCGTGGACCGGGCATGCAGCGTGGCCTCGAAATTTTGGCCAAGGTGCGCAAAGAGTTGAATGTGCCTGTGCTCACCGATGTGCACACCGAAGCTGAGGTGGCTGAGGTGGCGGCCGTGGTCGATGTGTTGCAAACGCCCGCTTTCTTGTGTCGCCAAACCGATTTCATTCGCACAGTCGCGCAGTGTGGCAAACCTGTCAACATCAAAAAAGGACAGTTTTTGGCACCGCACGACATGAAAAACGTGATCGACAAGGCACGTGCAGCAGCGCGCGAAGCTGGCCTGCCAGAAGACAACTTTTTGGCGTGTGAACGGGGTGCTTCGTTTGGCTACAACAACCTGGTCAGCGACATGCGCAGCTTGGCCATCATGCGCGAAACGGCCGCTCCTGTGGTGTTTGACGCCACTCACTCGGTTCAGTTACCGGGCGGTCAAG
>JBEDMU010000130.1:0-13648 GCA_041170945.1 Pseudomonadota bacterium | reverse complement strand
GGTTGCCCTGAAACACCACCATCCCCTGTTGCAACATCACCACCGCATCAGCCAAGCGCTTAAGCTCTGCCAACGAGTGCGTCACATACAAAACTGGAATGCTGAGGTGTTGATGCAACTGCTCAAGCCACGGCAGAATTTCTTTTTTGCGCGCCATATCTAGCGACGCCAGCGGCTCGTCTAGCAACAACACTTGAGGCTGCATGGCCAGGGCGCGCGCAATGGCCACTCGCTGACGCTCGCCTCCCGACAAGCTGCTCACCGCACGTTCAAGCAAATGGCCGATGCCCAGCAATTCGATGGCTTGAGCCAAAGCGTCGTTCGATGGTGATGCTTTGCCCTTGAATGCCCCTTGAAGTCGGCGAACACCAAATTCCAAATTGCGTTGCACATTCAGGTGCTCAAACAAGCTGGCTTCTTGAAACACATAGCCCAAATCACGCTGCCAAACGGGCTTGTTAATTCGTTGGCGGCTGTCGTGCCACACGTCTTGGCCCACCGCCACGTGTCCTTCACAGGGCTCTAAGCCCGCCACACATCGCAACAAGGTGGTTTTGCCTGAACCCGATGGCCCAAACAACACGGTTACGCCTTGATCGGGCAATTGCAGATCCACATTCAATTCAAAATCTGAACGCGACAACAACAGCTGAAGCTTCATGGCATCACCCGATCAGAACGACGCTTAAGCACCATGAGCAACACCAACACCAAAAACGAAAACACTGCCATGCCTGCAGCCAACGCATGGGCTTGCGTGTATTCCATGGCCTCGACGTGTCCATATATTTGCGTAGAGACCACTCGCGTTTGTCCAGGGATGTTGCCGCCTATCATCAACACCACCCCAAACTCACCCACGGTGTGGGCAAAACTTAATACAGCCGCTGTCCACAACCCGGGTTTGGCCAATGGCAAGGCCACGCTCACAAATGCATCTATAGGCCTTGCACGCAAGGTTGCTGCCACTTCCAAAGGCCGTTTGCCAATCGCCTCAAAAGCGTATTGAATGGGCTGAACAGCAAATGGGAGTGAAAAAATCACCGATCCCACCACCAACCCTGTGAATGAAAACGACAACAGGCCCAAACCCAAGGCTTGCGTGACTTGCCCCACCCAGCCCTGTGGACCCAGCAGCACCAAGATATAAAAGCCCAACACCGTGGGCGGCAGTACCAAGGGCAGAGTCACCGCGGCGCCAATGGGCACACGCCAACGCGATTGGGTTTGCGACAACCACCACGCCAAAGGTGTGGCCACGACCAGCAAAATGATCGTGGTGAGACTGGCCAGTTTGAGCGTCAGCCCAATGGCTTGCCAAGCTTCAGGAGTGATGGCTTCGTTCATGCTTCGTTCATGGGTTACAGCTCGTAACCATACGACAAGATCACGGCTTTGGCTTTGTCTCCTCGCAAATACTTCATCAATGCCGCCGCTGCTTCGTTGTCTTTGCCTGGGTTCAACAACAAAGCATCTTGTTTGATGGGGCTGTACATCGAGGTAGGAATGATCCAACCTGAGCCTTCTTTGATGGCGCCGTTTTCAAACACCTGCGACAGGGCGACAAAACCCAAGGTAGCGTTTTCTGAAGACACAAACTGAAACGTTTGGCCAATGTTGGAGCCTTCAACCACTTTGGGCGCGATGGCATCGGTCAAGCCCAGCTTGGCCAGAACTTGCATGGCTGCGGCGCCATAGGGTGCGAGCTTGGGGTTAGCCACGGCAATTTTGTCGAACTGACCCAACTTCAGCACTTCGCCCTTGCTGTCAACAAAGCCTGCTTTTTTGCTCCACAACACCAGCTTGCCAGTGGCATATGTAAATCGAGTCCCCGCTACCCCTACCCCTTCTTTTTCAATCTTGGCGGGTGTTTCATCATCGGCAGCTAACAACACCCCAAACGGGGCACCGTTTTTAATCTGGGTATAAAAGGCGCCGGTTGCACCAAAGGCCAAATTGGCTTTGTGTCCCGTGTCTTTTTCAAACTCAACTGCAATTTTTTTCATGGGGGCCGTGAAATTGGCTGCCACGGCCACACTCACCTCTGCTGCGCAGACAGACAACGAGCATGTCGACCACGCACACAAAAGAAATGAAAACACAATTCGACGGCTATTGACCTGCACAACCAACGCTCCACCAGGTGACATGACAAGAGATCAGCAATACCGTCAATATCTCACAACTTGTCGTCCTATTTCATCCAGCACACGACAAAAGCTATGGCAGCTATAGACGAATCTGCGGTGGTGATTGGCCTGCCCACTTAAGATAGATCAAATGCCTTGCTTGCATGTGCCGGAACAATGCATACCTAATGAAGAAGAGATTGGGTATGAATTCAAGACTGCAAGTCGAAACCTGCGAACTGGCTCAAGACGAATATCTTTACCATGCCAAACAAAGTGGTCAAATCTATCGTTTGACACGTGGCATGTTGGTATTTGACCAACCCAGCAAACACAACGACAACCCCGTGGTTCAAATTGCACTGCCAGGTGATTTGGTGGGATTGGAAACGCTCTGCCACAAGCCTTACGCCAGCTCAGCCAGGGCTTTGATGAATGTACGTGCCATGCCGCTGATGATGGACCCCGATGACATGCCACAGTCGATCGTGCACGAAGCATGTCAACAATTGCAACGCCAGTCCAACGACATGGTTCACTTGCGCACCGGCACCATTCAGCAGCGCTTGGCTTTTTTTCTAAAGCTTTATGCCAATGCCCGCTTTTCACGAGGCGAACCACTTGACCGCCGAGACTTGCCCGCTTTGAAGTACTTGGCCGAAATGATTGATTCGCGAGTCGAAACGGTATGTCGCGAACTCAACGCTTTGTTGCCTAGTCCTTCAGCGCGCAAAACCTCAGCGGTCAAATCCGTTCAACCTGCTTGATCAGCGGCCAGCGCAGCGAGCCACTACAGCGGCAATGCGCTCACCAAACTTGCGTGCTGTTTCAACGTCGCCCGACGGGATTTTGTCGGCACCAGCGTCAGAAGGACCTTGCACCAGCAAACCTACCGATCCACCTAGGTTGTTGACATCGTTGCGTGACGAGGCTTGCGTGTTAGCAGGCATCATGCCCAAGCTGATCCACAAACCACCGTGCTGCGAAGCCAGCGTGTTCATGTAAGCCAGCGACATGCCTTTGTCACCCACCAAACTGGCACTGACCGAAAAGCCTGCAAAGAATTTGTCTTGCCATGCGCGGGTAAACCAACGCTTGGATGAAACATCTGCAAACTTTTTGAACTGCCAGCTGACCATGCCCATGTAAGTGGGGCTGCCCATCACGATGGCGTCAGCTGCGTCAAGCACAGCCCAATCGGCTTCGCTCACGTTGCCATCGGCATCAATAGGCACCAACTTGGCGTTGGCGGCTTTGGCCACTGTTTCAGCAATGAATTGTGTGTGGCCATAGCCAGAGTGAAACACGACTGCAATATTCGACATGGGTTTCTCCTTTAAAAAATCAAATCAAATCAAATCAAATACCAATACTTCGGCGTTGTCGCCATGCTCTAGGTGCACGTGAGGCTCGTTGATCATGGCCAACGCATCTCCACCTTGGAGCGCCTGTCCGTTCACCGACAAGGTTCCACGAACCACATGCACATAAGCTTTGCGACCCGCCGCCAATGTCAATTGAGCCGACTCGTTGGCGTTGAACAAACCTGCGTAAATGCGGGCGTTGGCGTGAATCTTGACGGCGCCATTTTCTTGATCGGGTGAGGCCACCACACGCAGCTTGCCGCGCTTTTCTGCGGCATCAAAACTGCGTTGTTCATAGCCAGGTTCTATGCCGCGCTGATCGGGTTGTATCCATATTTGCAAGAGATGAGTGGTGGCATTGGGGGCATGGTTGAACTCGCTGTGCATCACGCCACGACCGGCGCTCATGCGCTGAACGTCACCCGCAGGAATTGCCGTGCCATTGCCCATGGAATCTTTGTGGGCCAATTCACCTTCTAACACGTAGGTCACGATTTCCATATCGCGATGACCGTGAGTGCCAAAGCCATGCTCGGGAGCAATCCAGTCTTCGTTGATGACTCGCAAGTTGCCCCAACCCATCCACTGTGGGTCGTAGTAGTCGGCAAACGAAAACGAGTGGTAGGTATTGAGCCAACCGTGGTTGAAGTGACCACGTGCCGTGCTGGGTCGAGGAATCAACATGCAACGCTCCTTTGAAGTCATGCGACGGATAACGCCATCTGAAGTCCATATCTTGTAAAAATTCGGGGGTTTTGCGTTCCTACACGTTTGATGTCATCATTCAAATAATTTGAATGAATAGGTTTTTTAAATACAAAATGATGAATATCCGTAAAACCGCATCTCACACCGAAATTCGGTCCGTTTTGTCTGCCGAAAACTTGGGTTTGATCGAGTCGGTGGCTCGTTTGGGCAGCATGGCGGCAGCCGCGCGCGAATGGGGCTTGGTGCCCAGCGCCCTCACCTATCGGATACGCCAAATTGAAGAAGCACTTGATGTGCTCTTGTTTGACCGCAGCAGCCGCAGGGCCACCCTCACCCCTGCAGGTCGCGAGTTGTTGCGCGCAGGCCAACACTTACTGCAAGAACTTGACGCCGTGGCGCAGCGAGTCAAGCGCGTGGCCACGGGCTGGGAGCCTGTGTTCACTGTTGCCGCAGACGCCTTGATTGATCGTCACACCTTGCTCGATTTGTGCGAGGCCTTCATGGCCCTCAAAACTCCTACGCAGCTCAAAATTCGCGCCGAAACACTTTCAGGCACCGTTGAAGCCCTGCAAAGTGGCGCTGCAGACTTGGCCCTGGGTGTTGCCATTGAAGGCACGTGGCCACAATTGCAAACCGCAGCACTCGGGCACGTTGACTTTGTTTATGCCGTGGCACCTCATCATCCATTGGCACCCATCACTTGTGAACTGAGCGATGACGACCTTCGCGCCCATCGCAGCGTAACGGTGGCCGATACCAGTGTGCGAGGCTCGGGCATTTCGCACAACTTGCTACCGGGTCAAGACGTGATCACCATGCCCAGCATGCAGCACAAGCTCGAGGCGCAGTTGCGCGGTTTGGGCGGCGGCTTTTTACCGCAACCCCTGGCCCAGCCTTATGTCAATCAAGGACTGCTGGTGATCAAGTCACTTCAACAAGCCAACCGCCGCGTGCATTTGTCGTATGCGTGGCGCGCGTCTGCGCGTGGCGCAGGCAAAGGCAAAGCGCTGGCCTGGTGGCTGCAACAGCTGCAAAGCAGCATCACACGTCAAGCCTTGTTGCATGGACATTCGGGCCCGGCAGAGGCGATGGCATCCACCTTCGACCCCATTGATCCAACAGCCAAACTCAAAAAAAAGAGGAGTCCGAAGACTCCTCTGAAATCTGCGACCCGATAACGAGTCAGCAGGCACCTCAACCTTTGATATCGAAGCGATCGGCTTCCATGACCTTGGTCCAAGCGGCCACAAAGTCACGCACAAACTTCTCTTGGTTGTCATCTTGCGCGTACACCTCGGCGTAGGCACGCAAGATCGAGTTGGAACCAAACACCAAGTCCACGCGAGTGGCCGTGAATTTGGTTTGACCCGATTGGCGATCGACGATGTCATAGCTGTTGCGGCCTGTGGGCTTCCAGCTGTAAGCCATGTCGAGCAGGTTGACAAAGAAGTCGTTGGTCAAAGCGCCCACACGGTTGGTGAACACACCATGTTTGCTGCCCCCATGGTTGGTACCCAACACCCGCATGCCACCGACCAAGCACGTCATCTCGTGAGCGGTCAAACCCAGCAGCTGGGCGCGATCGAGCAACATTTCTTCAGGCTGCACCACGTAGCTTTTCTTTTGCCAGTTGCGGAAACCGTCAGCCACGGGCTCCAAATAGGCAAATGATTCCACGTCAGTTTGCTCTGCTGTGGCGTCTCCACGTCCTGGTGTGAATGGCACCGCCACATTCATGCCAGCGGCTTTGATGGCTTGTTCCACACCCACGTTACCAGCCAACACAATCACGTCGGCCACGCTGGCACCAGCGGCTTTGGCAATAGGTTCCAACACCGACAGCACCTTGGCCAAACGAGCGGGTTCGTTGCCTTCCCAATCTTTTTGGGGAGCCAAGCGAATACGAGCCCCGTTGGCACCCCCGCGCATATCTGAACCACGGAATGTGCGAGCACTGTCCCAAGCGGTTGACACCATCTCGGCAATGCTCAGGCCAGATGCAGCAATTTTGGCTTTGACGGCGTTGACGTCGAAGTTTTTGTTACCTGCAGGCACGGGATCCTGCCAAATCAGATCTTCGGCAGGAACTTCAGGACCGATGTAGCGAGTCTTGGGTCCCATGTCGCGATGAGTCAGCTTGAACCATGCACGCGCAAACACTTCTGAGAAGTACGCTGGATCTTTGTAGAAGCGCTCCGAAATCTTGCGATATTCGGGATCCATCTTCATGGCCATGTCAGCGTCGGTCATCATGGGGTTGTAGCGAATCGATGGGTCTTCCACATCAACCGGTTTGTCTTCTTCCTTGATGTTGATGGGTTCCCACTGCCATGCACCGGCCGGGCTCTTTTTCAGCTCCCAATCGTAGTTGAGCAGCAGATAGAAGTAGCCGTTGTCCCACTTGGTGGGGTGTGTGGTCCATGCGCCTTCAATGCCGCTGGTCACGGTATCACGGCCTACGCCACGGCTGACATGGTTGTTCCAGCCCAAACCTTGCTCGTGCACATCGGCCGCTTCTGGGTTGGGTCCCAAGTTTTGTGCTTTGCCATTGCCGTGCGCCTTGCCCACGGTGTGACCACCGGCGGTCAGCGCCACGGTTTCTTCGTCATTCATGGCCATGCGCGCAAACGTGACTCGCACGTCATGGGCGGTGCGCAGAGGATCGGGCTTGCCACCCACGCCTTCGGGGTTTACATAGATCAGGCCCATTTGCACAGCAGCCAGGGGGTTTTCCAACGATTCGCGGTTGTCGCCAGCACCCTCGTAGCGGTTGGCAGCCAACCATTCTTTTTCAGAGCCCCAGTAAATATCGAGCTCGGGGTGCCAAATGTCTTCACGGCCAAACGAATAACCGTAGGTCTTGAGACCCATCGATTCGTAAGCCACGTTACCCGCCAAGATCATCAAATCGGCCCACGACAGCTTGTTGCCATATTTCTTTTTGATGGGCCACAGCAAGCGACGTGCTTTGTCCAGGTTGGCGTTGTCAGGCCATGAATTCAAGGGAGCAAAACGTTGGTTGCCTGTGCCACCACCGCCACGTCCATCGGCCACCCGGTACGTACCCGCCGCATGCCAAGCCATGCGAATCATCAAGCCGCCGTAATGGCCCCAGTCGGCAGGCCACCAATCTTGGCTGTTGGTCATCAAGTCGGTGAGGTCTTTTTTCAGCGCCTTGACGTCAAGCTTTTTGACTTCTTCGCGGTAATTGAATCCCTTCAAAGGGTTGGTTTTGCTGTCGTGTTGATGCAGGATTTCCAGCTTCAGAGCATTTGGCCACCAAGCGGTGGGGGTTTGGTTGTTGCTGGTGTTGGCACCATGCATCACAGGGCACTTGCCTTGTTCGGACATATCGATCTCCTTTTGCTGTGGTTTGTTGAGGTTTCTGCTTAAACAGACATTGGACACTTTAGGTCAAAACAATCTATCGGTCTAATGAAATGAATAAACAGGGTCTATAGACCGCCTCTATGATCGTGTCATCAACCCACCGAACTTCCCCCACACCCTATGGCCATCAAGTTCCACAAAAGGTTTGATAAGCCATCAAGGGGGGTAGCGCAGTGGCATCCAGCTCAAGGGGCAATGGATCAAAGCCGTGCCAGGGTTCGTACGGTTTTTGCAGCGCATCCAGCAAATCGTGCAACGCCTGCAATTGCCCCTCTTGCGCCTGTGCCAGCGCAGCCTCAACGGCATGATTGCGCGGAATCCGCCATGGATTGCTGCTTGCCATGAGGGCTTTGGCCTGATCGGGCTGCGCTTCGTGCATGCAGCGACTTTGCCAGGCCTGCAGCCAGGCATGGGCTCGCTCCAGCGCTGGGCTTTCGATGGCTGGCAATGCAGCGTTGCGCATGCGACTCCATTGCCAATCGGTGGCCATGAGCCCCCTGTTCACAGCCAGTCGCAAGTGGGCAAATGTGGCCGTGTAGTCCAACTGCAATGCTTCAAAACAGGACATGCCCTCTTGGATGAGCTGCTCATCGTCTTCATGATCGTGCACCCACCCCAATTTGCCGCGCATCATGTTCAACCATGCTTGCCGATAAAGCGATGGGAACGCTTCCAACACAGCCACAGCCTGCTGCACCGCCAATTCTTGGTCAGCATGAATGGCCGGAATCAAGGCTTCAGCCAAGCGCGCTATATTCCACTGCGCAATCCCGGCTTGTTGGTCAAAGGCGTAGCGACCCTGCGTGTCGATTGAACTGAAAACAGCCTTTGGGTTGTAGATGTCAATGAAAGCGCAAGGACCGTAATCCAAGGTCTCACCAGACAAGGTCATGTTGTCGGTGTTCATGACCCCATGCACAAAGCCCACTCTGGCCCAATGCACCACCAATTCGATTTGTCTTTGCATGACCGACTGCAACAACTGCAACGCAGCGTTATCAGCAGCCAGATCGGGCGCGGGATGACGCCACAACGCATATTCAATCAACCGAGGCAATACGGTCGCATCGTTTTGCATAGCCGCCCACTGCACGGTTCCTACACGCAAATGAGATGCCGCCACTCGTGTGAGCACAGCACCTGGCAAAGCACGTTCACGCAACACGGGTTCACCCGTCAAGGCCACACACAGACTGCGCGAGGTGGGAACCCCCAGTGCGTGCATGGCCTCGCTGATAACGTACTCTCGCAGCATGGGACCCAATGCCGCACGCCCGTCTCCGCGTCTGGAATAGCGGGTTCGACCCGACCCCTTCCATTGCACATCCACCCGTTGACCCTCAGGGGTGAGGTGCTCGCCCATGAGAACGGCCCGGCCATCGCCCAACACCGCCAAGTGACCAAACTGATGTCCGGCATAGGCCTGCGCCAGTGGAGTGGCCGCCGTTGGCCAGTGATGACCCACCGCAAACGCCGCTCGTTGATCGGGCGCGAGCCTGTCCATGTTCAATCCCAACTGTTGGGCCAAACTCACGTTCCATATCACTTCGCTGGGGCTGGCGACAGGTTCTGGTACAGCGCGCGTCCATAGCGCATCGGGTAATGCCAAGTAGCTGGTGTCGATACGCCAACCAAGCTCGTCTACAACGCCTCTTGAGTGCGAAGATGAATGGAAGCCAGTCTGTGTGAAGGTCGACATTGGATCAGTGTTGCACAGTCTCAATCTCCCCACCAAAACCTTGATAATGCAGCCTCATGGACATTTCATTGTTTTTTCCCTACGGTTGGTCGCACTACTTGCTGGGCGGATTGCTCATCGGCTTGGGAGTGGCAGTGTTGTTCGCCTTCACCGGATGGATAGGGGGCATCAGCACGGTCTTTAGTAGCAGCTGGTCCTACGTATTCAATCGTCGTTTTTTCCAGCAAGAACGATTCACCAGTTCACGTCATTGGCGCTTGGTCTACGCAGCAGGCTTGGTGGTAGGAGCGATGGTGTGGAAATGGTTCTTTGCCACCGGTGATTTGCCCGCTACTCAAGTGCCTGCATGGCAACTGTTGTTGGGTGGTTTTCTGGCTGGCTATGGCGCCCGCTTGGGCAATGGTTGCACATCGGGTCATGGCATTTGCGGCTTGGGCTCTTTGCAGCTGCCATCACTGGGCGCGGTGCTCACGTTCATGGGCACCGCCTTTGTCACGGCCAACCTCATGGCGCGGGTGATGTCATGAAGTGGTTCATCACATTATTGGCTGGAGCTCTGTTTGGGTTTGGTTTGTCCATTTCCACCATGATTCAACCCGATATCGTGCTGGGTTTTTTGCGCTTTCAAGACATGGGGCTGATGCTGGTCATGGCTGGTGCAGCGGGTGTGGCGTTGCTGGCCTACAAGGGGCTGCCGCGTGTCATGCGCAAGCCCATCTGCAGTGAGCACTTTCACCAACACCCAAGCGCTTGGAATCGCGACACCTTATGGGGATCTGCTTTGTTTGGGGTGGGTTGGGGCCTCAGTGGCGTATGCCCTGGTCCCGCCATTGCTTCTATAGGAGCAGGTCAATGGGACGTGATGTGGGCCCTGCTGGGCATTGTGCTGGGTGGCTTGGCGCACGGGCTGCGCCAGCGCTAAACAGATACGAGGGATTGGGTTGAAGTGTTTAACCCAATGCGTCATTGACCTGCGAATTGAATTCAGCCAACTGGGCTGCATCGTTGACTTCGCGCGGCAGTGCATCGCGCACAGAAAACACCCCCATGATCTTGCCTGTGGCATTGACCACCGGCAAATGCCTAAACCCTCGCTCAATCATCAACACCACGGCTTGTGACACCTTGGTTTCGGGAACTACCGTGGTGAGGTTGCGCGTCATGATGTCAGACACAGGGTCTTGCGGATTTTTGGCCTTGGCCAGTACCCGCGTCATCATGTCGCGTTCGGTCACAATGCCGTGCAACTGACCCGTGGTGTCAATCACCAACACACTGCCACATTGCTCACGCGTCATCAAGCAAGCCGCTGCATAAATGCTGGCAGTAGGTTGAACACTCACCACATGGCGCTGGGCCATCGATTGAAATACGGTACGTTCTGACATAAGTGCCTCCCTGAAGGCCTGGTGGGTGGTTGAAGTGTGGCTTATCTGAGCGCTTGGTTGATTTTTTCTAGCGGCCCCGAGCCCGGACACAAATCCGGCGTGTTCAGGGTGTTCAAGCCTTGGTCAATGGTGTTAAGAGCCGTGTGCAAATCGGTAGGCAATGGATCTACGTACAGCAAACCTGTCAACACCTCGCCGCGCGATGCTTGCTCGTTCATGTAAGCCATGGCGGCAAAACGGTCGGTAGGATCGTACGATTCGTGCAATTTGCGCATGCGCAACACCGAACCATCAGACTGCTGAACCTCAATCGCCTGACCCGGCGCCACACTCTGCGACAACTCACAACCAGGCGCCACAAATTCAATGGCACTCACCGGCTCGTCGTGCTGACGAATGTAGTCGTAACTCTTGGTACTGCCTGCATGGTTGTTGAATGTGACGCATGGGCTGATCACATCAATAAACGCTGCACCGCCGTGTGCCATGGCGCCTTTGATGAGAGGAATCAGTTGTGCCTTGTCACCCGAGAAGCTGCGGGCCACGTAGGTGGCGCCCAACTGCAATGCCAGGCTCACCAAATCAACCGGGTTGTCGGTGTTGATTTGACCCTTTTTGCTTTTGGAGCCGCGATCGGCGGTGGCAGAAAACTGCCCCTTGGTCAACCCATACACACCGTTGTTCATGACGATATAGGTCATGTTGACGCCGCGGCGCATGGCGTTGGCAAATTGACCCAGCCCAATAGAAGCCGAATCTCCATCACCCGAAACACCCAAGTACAACAACTCACGGTTGGCCAACGCCGCACCCGTGAGCACACTGGGCATGCGACCGTGGACCGTATTAAATCCATGACTGGCACCCAAAAAATACGTAGGGGTTTTGCTGCTGCAACCAATGCCTGACAGCTTGGCCACTCGGTGCGGCTCGACATCAAGCTCCCAACACGCTTGAATAATGGCGGCGCTGATGCTGTCGTGACCACAACCCGCACACAAGGTTGATACAGGGCCCTCGTAATCGCGGCGCAAATACCCCACCTTGTTTTTTTGCAAACTGGGATGGTGCATCTTG
This sequence comes from Pseudomonadota bacterium, assembly GCA_041170945.1. GTDB lineage: Bacteria > Pseudomonadota > Gammaproteobacteria > Burkholderiales > Burkholderiaceae_C > RS62. The sequence continues at coordinate 1,893 of JBEDMU010000130.1, read as the reverse complement.
GGTTTGGCAAGGTATGTCATGCGGCCTCCTTGGCCAGTGCCAGTTGGGCGAGGATGGCGCTGACAATGAAACGCGCCGTGATGGGGGTGCCGTCGTAATGCAACACCTTGATGAGTTTCGCCGGATTGACTTCGAGTTCGTTGACCAACAACGTACGCAGCTGCGCATCACGGTTTTGTTCAACCACAAACACCTGATCGTGTTCGCGAATAAAGTTTTTCACCGAATCAGGAAACGGAAACGCTTGCAAACGCATGCCGTCTAGGTGGACACCTTGGGCTTCGAGCACATCCAACGCTTCGCGCATGGCAGGGGTGGTAGAGCCGTAATAAATGACGGCCACATCGGTTGCTGCAGCGGCCTTGCGCACAATGGGAGCTGGCACGATGTTGGCAGCCGTTTTGAACTTGCGCTCCAAGCGCTCCATGTTTTCAATGTAATCAGGGCCTCGTTCAGAGTAACGGGCATAACTGTCTTTGGTGGTACCCCTCGTAAAAAACGAACCCTTGGTGGGGTGCGTTCCGGGATACGTGCGCCATGGAATGCCGTCACCCTCGACGTCTTTGTAGCGACCAAAATCTTTGCCAGCCTCTAGCTCTTCTGCGGTCATCACTTTGCCGCGGTCGTATACGCGACTGTCATCCCAATCGAAGGGTTTGCACAAGCGCTGGTTCATGCCAATGTCAAGGTCGCTCATGACAAACACGGGGGTTTGCAAACGATCGGCCAAATCTAACGCGGCAGCGCTGTGAGTGAAGCACTCGTAGGGGTCTTGCGGAAACAACATCACGTGCTTGGTGTCGCCATGCGAGGCATAGGCGCAGGCCAGCAGATCAGACTGCTGAGTGCGAGTGGGCATGCCGGTGCTGGGCCCTCCACGCTGCACGTTGAAAATGGTGACAGGAATTTCTGCAAAGTACGCCAAACCAATAAATTCGGTCATCAGCGAAACGCCAGGGCCCGATGTGGCGGTGAATGCACGAGCACCGTTCCAGCCAGCACCTACCACCACGCCAATAGAAGCCAATTCGTCTTCGCACTGAACAATCGCATAGCGGTGTTGGCCCGTGGTTGCATCGACACGAAACTTTTCGCAATACTTGGCAAAGTTTTCGGGTACCGAAGATGACGGCGTGATGGGATACCAGCCTGATACGGTGGCGCCTCCGTACACCATGCCCAAGGCAGCTGCACTGTTGCCGTCGGTGAAAATTTGATTGCCCACTTTGTCGCTGCGCCGCACTTGCAGCCCAATGGGTTCAATGTGCTCCAGCACAAATTCACGCCCCAATTCCAAGGCTTGAATATTGGCGTCGAGCAGCTTTTCTTTTCCTTTGAACTGCTGCGCAAAAATGTCTTTGAACACCGATTCGTCAATGCCCAGCAACTGAGACAAGGCACCCACATAAATGATGTTTTTAAACAGCTGACGCTGACGCGGATCGGTATATGTGGCGTTGGTGATTTCAGTCAGAGGAATACCCATGACCCGGATGTCGTTGCGGATTTTGCTGACATCGATGGGGCGTGTGCTGTCGTAAAACAAGTAGCCACCAGGTTCTATTTCTTTGATGTCGCCATCCCAAGTCTGCGGATTCATGGCCACCATCATGTCCACCCCGCCCCGTCGACCGTGATAACCCTTTTCACAGACACGAGCTTCATACCAAGTAGGCATCCCCTGAATATTGCTTGGGAAGATGTTGCGCGGACTGACCGGTACACCCATGCGGATAACCGATTTGACAAAGAGCTCGTTCGCGCTGGCCGAACCCGATCCGTTGATGTTGGCGAACTTGATGACGAAATCGTTCACCGCTTCGATGCGTTTCATGCGTGCTCCTTGGCAGTGCGTTGGGCGGTGGCGCTGGCCGATTCGCGAGCGCGGGGACC
>JBEDMU010000129.1:0-7243 GCA_041170945.1 Pseudomonadota bacterium | reverse complement strand
TACTGATTTGCGCCGCCCCCATCCTGGCGTCTTATTTCACTTTTTACGTGGTCAAACCTGGTGGCGGTCGTCAATATGGTGATTTGATCGAACCCGTGCGCCTGTTACCCAGTTGGAACGCAGCCACCCTTGAAGGGCAAGCCGTGAGCATGAGCAGCCTCAAAGACCAGTGGTTGTTTGTCTCCGTGGGTTCTGGTTTGTGCAATGCCGAATGCGAGAAAAGGTTGTTTGTTCAGCGTCAACTTCACAAGATGCTCAACAAGGATAGCGCACGCGTCGACCGAGTGTGGCTGATCAACGATACAACCACCCCCACACCCGAACTGATCAAGGCTCTGCAAGGCGCCACCGTCTTGCGCGCAAAGGCAGATGAAGTGGCTGCATGGCTTGAGCCCAGCGCAGGTCATTTGCTTGAAGATCATTTGTACGTGGTCGATCCCATGGGTCGCTGGATGATGCGCTTTCCACCCGACCTCAACGACCAATCGGTTTCAAGCATGAAGCGCGACCTTGAGCGACTGCTGCGCGCCTCCAATTCGTGGGATCAACCCGGTCGCCCTGTCGCGGGAGCCCAACCTTGAAGTCGAAAACCGTCGCCAGCTGGCTCGCCTTGGTGGGAGGATGCTTGGGGTTGCACCGTTTTTACCTTCATGGATTCCAAGACACATGGGGTTGGCTATTTCCAGTCCCGACGGCGATGGGCGTTTATGGTTTTGAGCGTGTCAGCCTTTATGGCTTAGACGACCCTTTGAGTTGGATCCTCTTGCCCATCTTTGGACTGCACGTGGCCATTTGCTGCCTGATGGCCATTTGGTACGGATTGATGAAACCCGAAGAATGGAACCAACGCTACAACCCCCAAGCACCTGCCAATGCCATGGCAGGACGCAGCAACTGGTTTACCGTATTCGCACTGATTTTTAGCTTGATGGTTGGGACTGCCGCGTTGCTATCGGGCATTGCCTATGGCACGCAACGCTATATTGAAATTTCGATTGAACAAGACGCGCACAAGGATTTATTGTGAAACTGTCGTATAGAGCTTTGTTGTTGGTGAGCTTGGTGCTTGCCTCTATTGTGGTGACCTTGGGCGCTTACGTGCGCCTCGAGGACGCTGGTCTGGGCTGCCCAGACTGGCCCGGTTGCTATGGTCATTTGATTGGCATTCCCGACGCCTCTCACGAAATTTCTGCTGCCGAAAGTGCGTTTCCACACGCCCCGGTTGAGGCCGATAAAGCGTGGAAAGAAATGATTCATCGCTATGCTGCCAGCATATTAGGCTTGTGCATCATCGGCCTGACTTTTTTGGGCTGGAAGCGCTCTTCTAGCGATGCATTTTGGACTCGGTTTTTGCTGATTTTGGTCATCTTTCAAGGTGCCTTAGGCATGTGGACGGTGACCTTGTTGCTCAAGCCTGTGATCGTGACTTTGCATTTGTTGGGTGGATTGAGCGTATTGGCTGTTTTGCTGGGTTTGGCGTGGCGCGAACGCATGCCCCACACTTCTACACTCAACTTCCCACGCTTGCGCTGGGCTGTTGCATTGGTGTTGGCTCTGGTAGTGGTGCAAATCGCCTTGGGCGGCTGGACCAGCACCAACTATGCCGCCATGGCTTGTCCCGACTACCCCACTTGCAAAGGATCATGGGTGCCCAGCATGGACTGGCAGCATGCCTATGTGCTCACTCGCGAACTGGGACAAACCGCCACTGGAGAAGGTCTCCCCCTTGACGCGCTGGTAGCTATTCACTGGACCCACCGTTGGTTTGCCATGGTGGTGGTGCTAGCCGTGGTGTTGGTGGGGTGGCGCCTGATGATGGTTCATCAGCGCTTGGTGGGGTACGGCATGGCCATGATTGCTGCCGTGTTGCTTCAGTGGGGAATTGGCGTGGCCAATGTATGGCTGGAATGGCCTTTGCTTCTCGCTGTATTGCACAACACCGGAGCCGCTGTGCTGCTGACAGTGGTGCTGGCGACTTGGGTGCGCCTGACGCCAGAAAAGCGATTTAACGCTTGATGGGGCATTCCCATTCTGTTGCGTTGGGTGACTGCATGAGTTGCAAGGTGATGGCGCACGCCACGGCAATGACGGCCCAGAACACAAAGAAGAAAGCGGTGTAGGCCAATTCTCGCGACTCATTCACCATGGAACTGATGGTTGAGACTTCGAGCGGGTCTACAAACGCAAACACAAGCATCTCAAGAACACTGGCAATCAAAAATGAGGGCCAGACAATACACATGACTTGCTTAGATTTCATTGAGGTAAATCAATTGGTTGGTTTGAATCAGTATAGATCCCCACCCCTCCTGCAGCGATCAGGGTTTTCCTGTGTTTTGGCCGCTCGACACCTCGTTTTTTAGGGGTACAACCCTCTCAAATCACGCGCTTGCAAAATGCGTGAACACGCCACGATGTAGGTGGCCGTTCGCAAGCTGACTTTCTTTTCTTGCGCAACCGTCCAAATGGCCTCAAAGGCTCCGCGCATGATGTTTTCGAGGCGCTGATTGATTTCTTGCTCAGTCCAAAAATAGCTTGAGAAGTCTTGCACCCATTCAAAATAGCTAACGGTCACCCCTCCAGCGTTGGCAATCACATCAGGCACCACCAAAATTCCGCGCTCTTGCAGCACGTCATCCGCCTGTGGCGTCGTGGGGCCATTGGCCCCTTCAATCACCATGCGGGCATTGATTTTTTCAGCGTTATGTACTGTGATTTGTTGCTCTAAGGCTGCAGGCACCATGATGTCACAGGGCACTTGCCAAAATACATCTGACGCCATGACTTCGCCATTGCGGTATCCGCGCACGCTGCCATGTTCTTGCACATGTTGCAAGAGTGCCGGCACGTCAAAACCAGAGGGCTGGTATAGCGTCGCTTCATGGTCTTGCACGGCCACCACCTTGGCACCCTCTTGTGCAAACAACCGCGCTGCCACCCCTCCCACATTGCCCATGCCCTGAATGGCCACACGAGCGTTGCCAAGGCTCATTCCCAATTTGGCGGCAGCCTCGCGTGCCACCGTCACCACACCTCGTCCTGTGGCCTCACGACGCCCCAGAGAACCGCCAAGCTGAATCGGCTTGCCAGTGACCACTCCCGAGTGCACTTCACCCGTGTTCACTGCATAGGTGTCCATCATCCAGGCCATGATCTGTTCGTTGGTGTTGACATCGGGAGCAGGAATGTCTTTGTTCGGTCCAATGATGATGCCAATTTCGCTGGTGTAGCGACGCGTCACACGCTCAAGTTCGGCACGCGACAATTGGCGTGGATCGACTCGAATACCACCCTTGGCCCCACCAAACGGCACATTCACCGCGGCATTTTTTACCGACATCCAAGCCGACAGGGCCATGACTTCTGACAGGGTCACGTCTTGGTGAAACCGAACCCCGCCTTTGCCTGGGCCCCGCGAGGTGTTGTGCTGAACCCGGTACCCCTCGAAGTGGGCAATGGTGCCGTTGTCCATTTCTATAGGAACATCGACCACCAAAATACGCTTGGGGTGTTTGAGAGTTTCAACCCAGCGCTGTAAATGTCCCAAATGTGGAGCAACCCGATCGACCTGCTGTAAAAAAATACCCCAAGGACCCAACTCAGTCGAATTCAAATACGAAGGAATGACGTGTGAACCAGACATTCATACACCCCTGTCATGAAAGAAACCTCATCTTAGGCTTCATGGATGCAACTGACAACACGCTTAGATCAAATGCGGAATCAATGAGTCACTTCAGGAGGCGGTCAAGGGATGTAAATGGCCCTGAAGTCATTGATATTGGTTCGGGTGGGCCCGGTGATCAAACTGGCCCCCATGCGTTCAAAAAATGAATGGGCGTCGTGCTGGTTCAATGCATCCAGACCTGACATTCCTAAGCTGGTGGCCTGCGCCTTCATGCCGGGACTCCAAATGGCCCCTGCAATGGGCTCGGTGCCGTCAACCCCGTCGGTATCGGCAAACAATGCACTCATGGGTGCATCGTCAGGCAAATGCCAAGCAAAACTCAAAAGGGTTTCCACATTGCGCCCTCCTCTGCCCGATGAACCTGTGAGTGCCACGCTGGTTTCACCCCCACTGAGCAGCACGCAAGGCGTTTGAAAAGGTTGGCCTGAACGCCACACTTGACAAGCCAAATCGGCCAACTCTTTGCCCACCACTTGCGCGACTCCTTCGATGCGATCACTCAAAATATGAACCGGAAGGCCTGCTTGCTTGCACACTTGGGCTGCAGCCTCTAAGCCCATTTGGGGCGAGGCAATCAATTGAGTAGAGGCTCTGGTCAGCCTGACATCCAAAGGCTTGACGCTCTCGCAGGTGGCGTGTTGTAAGGCTTGGGCCACCTGTTGCCCAACTGGGATGTTGTACCGCTTTAGTATTTCCCAAGCTTGTGCACAAGTGGTTGGATCTGCCACTGTAGGTCCCGAGGCAATGTCATGCAATTGATCGCCAGGTACGTCTGAAATGACGTAGGCATATACACGCGCGGGGTAACAAGCTGCTGCCAAGCGTCCGCCTTTGATCGCCGATAAATGGCGCCGCACACAGTTGATCTCGGAAATGCTGGCCCCACTTCGCAACAACGCCTGATTGAGGGTCTGCTTGTCATGCAAAGTCAAACCCTGCATGGGCAAAGGCATCAGAGCCGATCCTCCACCAGAAATCAGACAAATCACCGTGTCTTGTTCAGACAAGCCGCTGACTCTGTCGAGCATGGCTTGCGCCGCACGCCAACCGGCTTCATCGGGCACAGGATGCGATGCTTGGACCACTTGAATTCGATCACACGCCACTGCATGGCCATATCGCGTGATCACCAAGCCATCGACTTGGCGTTGGTAATGTTGTTCCACCACACGCGCCATGGCGGCCGAGGCTTTGCCGGCCCCCACCACCCACAAACGCCCTGAACCCAATTCGGATTCGGGTGGCAAATACTTGGGCAATACCCGCTCGGGCTGCGCAGACGCCACCATGGCGTCAAACATGCGTCGCAGCAAATCAAGCACTGAGCAAGTATCCCGATCGACGTGGGGTAGCCCCGGACACCCTAGCCACTTCAAGGCCAGTGGTGGCCCAACGAACAATGTGTCGGGCGTACATCACGCCATCGACCTCAGCTTTTAACGTGGACACTTGGCCTGTGAGCGGTTCCACAATGTCTACCAATGCATCACCGGCTTTGACGTCGGCGCCCGCCTGCACATGAAACACGATCACCCCAGGGTGCGGCGCTGCCAACACTTGGGTTCCTGTTAAGGGCGTGATGTCACACGGCAAGACAGGACAAGAAGGAGCCTGTCCATCGACCACACCCAGGTGGATTAAATAATTCATGATGGCCTGAGCATCTTGCTGGGCCAATACATGAGACACCTCGGTTTGCCCACGCAACTCTACCGTCACACTGGCACAACCTTGTCCGACGGGTTTGAGGTGGGCTGCCTCGCCGTACTGCTTGACATGGGCCTGTTGAAGCTGCCACCACACTCCACTCAATACTTCATCAAAACAATGACCGCCAGAGCCTTCTGCAACCAACATGGCACGTGCCTGCATGTATTGAGCCAATGGCAGCAATACATCCAAACAAGGTGGCTCGGTGTACATGTGCAACGCCGCTTCAAAATCACAATGCAAATCAAGCACCACGTCGGCGTCTAACGATAAACGCATCAGGGTATGGCGCAAGCTGTCAAGCTCAGTGGTCGGCAAGTGACGGTCAAGTGCTTGTTTCATGGCCGAGCGAACGATTTGCTGGTTTTGTTTCAGATCGTTCCCCAAATGAGGCCATACCTCGTGGCCCGGTTCACACAGCCACTGCGCAAACAGCGGGTAACCTCGATTGAAATTGCTGGCGGTGGCCAGCTCAAAACGCCCCAGCTGGCTGTGCATCACGGTTTGGTCTAGGCCAATGGGGTTGGCCACGGGCACCAGAACCACTTCACCCTTCAATTGGCCACTACTTTCTGCTTTGGCAAGCATTTGATACAAATGGTGGCTGACCAACATACCGGGCAACTCATCGGCATGCAAACTGGCTTGTATGTACACCTTGGGTCGGGCGCCCGATGTGCCAAAGTGGTGACTGACCAAATGACGCTGAGTGCCACTGGCTTGCGAAATCAAAGCATGTTGTTGGGTCTTCATGTGGCAATGGTACTCAAATGCAAAGTACTTGGGTATAAGCGAGAATGAAGCCGATAGAAAGCTTTTCACACATGAACCCTACATCCTCAGAGATTCATCGGCTTTTTGAGTTGCAACGATCCCATCGGGTTTTACACCCGGTTCCCATCGCCTTAGACCAACGGTTGCAAACTCTACAGAATCTAGCCACCAACATTCGCCGTCATCAAACGGATATCGTGCAAGCGTTGGCCCAAGACTTTGGCAAGCCCGAGCCCGAAGTCTTGCTGACCGAAATTCTGCCTGTGCTGCAAGAAATCAAGCACACATCGAAACACCTGAAGTCGTGGATGAAGGGCACACGCGTGGGAGATAGCTTGGCCACCTTAGGCACCAAAGGACGCATCGTTCCACAGGCCCGCGGGGTGTGCTTGATCATTTCACCCTGGAACTATCCGTTCAATTTGGCCATGGGGCCGTTGGTGTCTTGCTTGGCTGCTGGCAACAGCGCTATTCTCAAACCTTCGGAACACACACCGGCTACTTCGGCCCTGATTGCGCGTCTGGTGGCCGGCACATTTCCGCAAGAACAGGTGAGCGTGGTGCAAGGCGACGCCACGGTATCGCAGCAGCTGCTGCAACTTGCCTTCGATCACATTTTCTTCACTGGCAGCCCTGCAGTGGGCAAGCTGGTGATGGAGGCCGCATCGAAACATCTGACATCGGTCACCTTGGAGTTGGGCGGAAAATCGCCCACTGTTGTGGGACCAGGCGCCAACTTGGAACAAGCTGCCGACTGGATCACGTTTGGCAAATTCACCAACGCCGGTCAAACGTGCATTGCACCCGACTACGTGATGGTGCACGCCAGCGTGAAAGATCGCTTTGTGTCATTGCTTCGACAACGCATACAAAAAGCTTACCCACAAGCGGGCCACAGTCCTGACATGGCGCAAATTGTGAACACCCGACATGCACAACGCCTGCACCATTTGGTCACCAACGCCGTGTCTTTGGGCGCTCGTGTTTTGTTTGGCACACCCTCATCTGATCGCCACATGGACCCCTTGTTGATAGAGGCCATCACCCCTGAAATGGCCATCGATCAGGAAG
>JBEDMU010000128.1:0-24193 GCA_041170945.1 Pseudomonadota bacterium | reverse complement strand
ATTTTTCGGGATCGCGCATGAAACAAATCACTGCTGTTATCAAGCCATTCAAACTCGAAGAGGTACGTGAAGCCTTGGCCGAACAAGGGGTCAATGGGTTGACGGTTACCGAAGTGAAGGGTTTTGGGCGTCAAAAAGGTCACACCGAGCTTTATCGGGGTGCTGAGTATGTGGTTGATTTCTTGCCTAAGGTCAAAATCGAGGTGGTGGTCAGTGATTCCGATGTTGACCGCTGTGTTGAGTCAATCATTGGCGCTGCGCGCACGGGAAAAATCGGCGATGGCAAAATTTTTGTCACTCCGGTTGAACGTGTTATTCGCATACGCACTGGCGAAGAAGACGATACGGCTCTTTAATTCATCAGACTTGATCGGCCGCAAACAGCGGCTTGCGTCCCCCAGCTTCTTGTATCAATTGTTCCAGCAACTCTGGTGCGCTGGTTGAAACCTTGATCAAGTCCATTTGCCAGTCACCGACAAATCCTGCATCAACGGTGTGCTGTAAAAAGTTCAGCATGGGCGTGTAGTAGCCATTGGTATTCAATAAGCCAACGGGTTTATTGTGAAATTTGAGTTGACGCCAAGTCCATGCCTCGAACCATTCTTCGAAAGTTCCAATTCCTCCTGCAATAGCCAAAAATGCGTCGGCTTTATTGGCCATGAGGGCTTTGCGTTCATGCATGGTTTGGACTACTACCAATTCATCGCAGTCGGTGTTGGCCAACTCTTGATCGACCAGCGATTGTGGGATCACGCCAAATACCATGCCGCCTGCTTGTCGCGTTGCGCGAGAAACGTGACCCATCAATCCCGAATTGCCACCTCCATAGACCAATTGTCCACCGTGTTTGCCAATCCAGTTGCCTACCTGCACAGCTGAGTCAACAAATTTGGGGTCGGCTCCATCGCGAGCGCCACAGAATACGGCAATTGAAAAATGGGGTGTGCGGGTGCTCATGGGCGTCTTGTGGGGGTGGTTGGGCTGTGGAGATAGTGGGTTTGCAGCGCCGTACCTGCCCAAATGTCGTGTAAAAACTGCTTGTTTCTGTTCATGTGACTCTGTCCTGCCCACGCCATAACCCACACGCCCAATGTAGCCAAGCTCGTCATGGTGCCCATGCCGATGCTTTGTGATAAAGCGAGAGGGGGAAGGAGCCAGAGCCAACACAAAACATAGCGCCAAAAAGCTCTGCCCAAAGTAGGTAACTGTCCGGTTCGTGCATCTATCACGCGAATATGCCAAGTCTTCATGGGCAGCGTTTGACCTGATCGTGTCCATTGCCAGACAAAATAGGCCCCCAATACGGCAAAAATAACCAATTGTTGAGCGTGGCGATTGTCGAGGGCGTGCCGGGTTTGGGTGAGGGCGCTAAAAACATAGTCCGTTAGATACACCACACCAAACAACAAAATGCCTTCATAGGACCAGCTGGCCATTCTTTTCCATACAGCAGGAGTTTTGATTTGATTTGATTGCATGAAATGAATTGTCTCATTCTTGTGTCAAGAGTCTGGAGGCATCAAATGTACGATTTGAAACATGCGATAATAGAAAGCTGTCATTCACCATTAGGCAAACGGATCTAGGTTGTGCAGAACTCAACTGCCAATAGCCGTGATCTTAAGTTCCAAAGGGGTTCCACAAGAACCTACCCAGGAGCACCCAAGGTTTTTCGTTAGAGAAATTCTCGAAAGGTTCATCATGAAAGTTTCAACTTCCCCTGTTGCGGGTGTTCCGCATTCTTCTGCTGCTCCCGAAAAAATGGGCGCAGAAATCATGGTCGATGTTTTGCGTCAGCATGGCGTTGAATACGTTTGGGGTTATCCCGGCGGCGCGGTTTTGTACATCTACGATGCGCTCTACAAAGAAGAGGGCATTCAACATATTTTGGTTCGCCACGAGCAAGCGGCTGTTCATGCTGCTGACGGTTATGCGCGGGCTACTGGCAAAGTGGGCGTCGCGCTGGTGACATCGGGTCCGGGTGCAACCAATGCCGTGACCGGTATTGCGACGGCCTACATGGATAGCATCCCCATGGTCATCATCACCGGGCAGGTTCCCACAGCCGCCATCGGTCAAGATGCCTTTCAAGAATGCGATACGGTTGGTATCACACGGCCTATCGTCAAGCACAATTTCTTGGTCAAAAATGTCGAAGATTTGGCCTCGACCATGCACAAGGCCTTCCATATCGCCGCCTCTGGTCGTCCAGGCCCTGTGGTGGTAGATATTCCCAAGGACATTTCGTTCAAAAAAATTCCGTATGCGCGTGAATCTGAACAAGTTCAAATGCGTTCATACAACCCTGTTCGCAAAGGCCATGCAGGTCAAATTCGCAAGGCCTTGGGTTTGCTTCTCAATGCCAAGCGACCCTACATCTATATTGGCGGCGGAGTCATTCTGGGCCAGGCAGTAGAAGAGTTGCGAGAACTGGCGCATTTGCTCAAATACCCCGTCACGTCTACTTTGATGGGACTGGGTGCTTACCCTTCAACCGATAGGCAGTTTCTGGGTATGCTGGGCATGCACGGCACCCTTGAAGCCAACAATGCAATGCAAAACTGTGATGTTTTGTTGGCTGTTGGTGCCCGATTTGACGATCGAGTGATTGGCAACCCCAAGCATTTTGCGCAAGTTGAGCGAAAGATTATTCATATCGATATTGATCCGTCGAGCATTTCCAAACGCGTTCGCGTAGATGTTCCGATTGTGGGTGACGTCAAAGATGTTTTGGCCGAACTTATTGCCATGATCAAAGAGTCTGATGTGCGAACACAACCTGATGATTTACAAGGTTGGTGGTCACGTATTGAAGAATGGCGTGCGAGAGATTGCCTGAAGTTTGATAGCGACAACAAAGACGTGATCAAACCTCAAAAAGTAGTTCAGACCTTATGGGAAATGACCCAAAACGACGACGTTTACATCACGTCTGACGTGGGGCAACATCAAATGTGGGCTGCTCAATACTACAAATTCAATGAGCCTCGTCGTTGGATCAATTCGGGTGGACTGGGCACCATGGGTGTTGGCATTCCTTACGCCATGGGCATCAAGATGGCCAAGCCAAATTCCGAGGTTTTTTGCGTCACGGGTGAAGGCTCTGTTCAGATGTGCATCCAAGAGCTCTCTACTTGCTTGCAATACAACACGCCAATCAAAGTGTTGTCCCTCAACAATCGCTACCTGGGCATGGTTCGACAGTGGCAAGAGATTGAATACTCCGGTCGCTACAGCCATAGCTACATGGATGCATTGCCCAATTTCGTGAAGTTGGCCGAGGCTTACGGACATGTCGGTATTTTGGTGGAGCGTCCCCAAGATGTAGAACCCGCACTGCGCGAGGCTCGCCGCTTGAAAGATCGAACCGTGTTCATCGACTTCCGTACCGACCCCACTGAAAACGTTTTCCCCATGGTTCGTGCTGGCAAAGGCATCACCGAAATGTTGATGGGAAGCGAGGATCTGTGATGAAACACATTATTTCTGTATTGTTAGAAAACGAACCGGGTGCTTTGTCACGCGTAGTGGGTTTGTTTTCTGCGCGTGGATACAACATCCAATCGTTGAGCGTTGCACCCACAGAAGATCCCAGTCTTTCTCGTATGACTATTCAATCTCATGGTTCAGAAGAGCTGATGGAACAGGTCACCAAGCAACTCAACCGCCTGATTGAGGTGGTCAAAGTGGTTGATTTGACCGAGGGCCCTTACACTGAACGTGAGATGATGTTGGTCAAAGTGCGTGCTGTTGGCAAAGAGCGTGAAGAAATGAAGCGCATGGCTGATATATTTCGCGGGCGTATCATTGATGTCACCGAGCGCAGCTACACCATCGAGCTCACGGGTGACCAAAGCAAAAACGATGCCTTTTTAGAAGCCATCGACAAGACAGCAATTTTGGAAACAGTGCGAACCGGCGTATGTGGCGTTGGTCGTGGCGAACGTATTTTGCGGGTATGAAAGGACCTCACTCATGAAAGTTTTTTACGATAAAGATTGCGATCTGAGCCTCATCAAGGGCAAAACGGTTGCCATTATTGGTTATGGCTCACAAGGCCACGCACACGCACAAAACCTGCACGAAAGTGGTGTGAAGGTGGTGGTGGGTTTGCGTAAAGGCGGCGCATCTTGGGACAAAGTTGCAAAAGCCGGCTTGACGGTCATGGAAGTCAATGACGCGGTCAAAGCGGCCGACTTGGTCATGATTTTGTTGCCTGATGAAAACATTCCCGAGGTATACAAAAACAACGTCGAACCCAACATGAAGCAGGGCGCTACCCTTGCGTTTGCCCACGGTTTTAACGTTCATTACAACCAAGTCGTCCCTCGCGCCGATCTCGACGTGGTGATGGTTGCGCCCAAAGGACCCGGACATACGGTTCGCTCCGAATACCTCAAAGGTGGCGGTGTGCCCACATTGATCGCGGTTTATCAAGATAAGTCTGGTAAAGCACGTGATTTGGCTCTTTCCTATGCCATGGCCAATGGCGGTGGTAAGGGCGGCATCATCGAAACCAATTTCAAAGAAGAAACCGAAACCGATTTGTTTGGCGAACAAGCTGTCCTTTGCGGGGGTGCAGTTGAGCTTGTCAAAATGGGCTTTGAGACCCTGGTCGAAGCTGGATACGCTCCAGAAATGGCTTACTTCGAATGCCTGCACGAGCTCAAACTCATTGTCGACCTCATGTATGAAGGCGGTATCGCCAACATGAACTACTCCATTTCCAACAATGCCGAGTACGGTGAGTATGTCACTGGTCCAGAAGTGATCAACGAAGAGTCACGCAAAGCCATGCGCCATGCGCTTAAGCGCATTCAAACCGGTGAGTACGCCAAGATGTTTATTTTGGAAGGCCGTACCAACTACCCCAGCATGACCGCTCGTCGTCGACTCAATGCTGAGCACCCCATTGAACAAGTGGGTGAACAGCTGCGCGCCATGATGCCTTGGATTGCGAAAAACAAGCTGGTTGATCAGACCCGTAACTGATACGATAGGGGGCTTAGGCCCCCTATTCGCTTCAATATGTCAGAAAACAATATTTACTCTCAAGATCCTGCTGAGGTCGACGAGGCCGATAAAAAACCTCGCCGCAAGGGCATCTATGTATTGCCCAACTTGATTACGTTAGCTGCATTGTTTGGTGGTTTTTATGCCATTGTCATGGCCATGAACCAGCGCTTTGATTTGGCCACGATTGGTGTTTTTTGCGCCATGATTCTCGACAGTCTCGATGGCAGAGTGGCCAGGTTAACCAATACCCAAAGTGCATTTGGAGAGCAAATGGATTCGCTTTCCGATATGGTTTCTTTTGGCGCTGCGCCAGCATTGGTCACGTACGAGTGGGCCCTCAAGGGGTTGGGTCGTTGGGGCTGGATCGCGGCTTTTGTTTATGTTGCATGCGCAGCTTTGCGTTTAGCCAGATTCAATGTAAATGCATCTGTGGTTGATAAGCGCTTTTTTCAAGGCTTGCCTTCTCCTGCCGCGGCGGCCTTGGTGATGGGCTTTATTTGGGTTGCACAAGATTACGGATATTCAGGCACAGATGTGCGTTGGTGGATTTTCACGCTAACGTTGTACGCTGGGCTTACGATGGTGACCAACGTTCCCTTTTACAGTTTTAAAGACCTGCATTTCAGACGCAGTGTCCCTTTTGCGGTTGTGGTTTTTATCGCCATTTTCATCGCCATCATCAACATTGATCCGCCAACAGTGCTGTTCGCTTTGTTTTTGATTTATGGTCTGTCTGGCTATGGGGTTTATGTGTGGCGTCGACGTTTAGGGGCACCCACCAGTGTCATCAGTACCTCGACCCAAGAGCCAGACGAACGAGGCTTGCACGACTGAGGACGTTCAGCCTCTTTTGGTTTTGTGCTACATTTCTTTCATGACTTACCAAATGTTTGCTCTACGACTACTGGCCTGCACGGGGCACGTGGTTTAGCGCACGTTTGTTGTTCACCACCTGGCCCGTTCGCTTACACCGCAACGGGCTTTTTGTTTGGGGCGGTGAAAGATGATGAAAGCCATTTTTCAGGAGTTCAGCATGTCCGATACCTTGATTATTTTTGATACCACCTTGCGTGATGGTGAACAATCGCCTGGCGCTTCCATGACTCGCGAAGAAAAACTGCGTATTGCTCGTCAACTTGAGCGCATGCGAGTTGACGTGATTGAGGCGGGTTTTGCGGCCAGCTCCAATGGTGACTTTGAAGCGGTCAAGGCCATTGCCGATGTGATCAAAGATTCAACGGTATGTTCACTCGCGCGTGCCAATGAACGTGATATTTCGAGAGCAGCAGAGGCATTGGCCAATGCACCGCGCGCTCGAATTCATACATTCATCGCCACCAGTGCCTTGCACATGGAAAAGAAATTGCGCATGACGCCTGAGCAGGTGTTGGAGCAAGCTATTGCCTCGGTTCGTTATGCTCGCAATTTGATCCCTGATATTGAATTCAGCCCCGAAGATGGGTATCGCAGTGACGTTGATTTTTTGTGTCGGGTACTCGAGGCGGTCATCCGCGAAGGGGCAACCACGATTAACATTCCAGACACAGTAGGCTATGCGGTGCCAGAGCTCTACGGCAATTTCATCAAAACTCTTCGTGAGCGTGTGCCCAACAGTGACAAGGCAGTTTGGTCTGTGCACTGTCACAACGATTTGGGTATGGCGGTCGCCAATTCGTTGGCCGGTGTTCAGTTGGGGGGTGCTCGCCAAATTGAATGCACCATCAATGGATTGGGAGAGCGTGCCGGTAACTGTGCCTTGGAAGAAGTGGTGATGGCTATCCGAACTCGCAAAGACTATTTTGGTTTGCAGGTCAATGTGGATACCAGCCAAATTGTTCCAGCCTCTCGTTTGGTCAGCCAAACCACGGGTTTTGTGGTCCAGCCCAACAAGGCGGTAGTAGGCGCCAATGCGTTTGCCCATGCCTCTGGTATTCACCAAGATGGGGTGCTCAAGGCACGTGACACCTACGAGATCATGCGAGCAGAAGATGTGGGATGGTCGGCTAACAAAATTGTGTTGGGCAAGCTCTCGGGTCGCAACGCATTCAAGCAACGTCTCGAAGAACTGGGTATTGAGTTGGCCACAGAAGCAGAATTGAATAACGCCTTCGCTCGCTTCAAAGAGCTTGCCGACCGCAAAGCCGAAATTTTTGATGAGGACATCATTGCCTTGGTTAATGATGATGCTCAACAGCAAAAGGGTGATAAATATGGCTTTCTCTCATTGAGTCAACGCAGTGAAACCGGCGAGCGACCTTTTGCAAGTGTGGTTTTCAGTTCCAATAGCACCGAGCTCAAGGGTGAGTCAGACGGCAACGGCCCAGTTGATGCCTCTTTCAAGGCCATTGAATCGTTGGTCAATAGCGGTGCCGAAATGACACTTTATTCAGTCAATGCCATCACTTCTGGTTCCACAGAAAGCCAGGGGGAAGTCACGGTTCGCCTGCAAAAAGCGGGACGAATTGTGAATGGAGTAGGGGCAGATCCAGATATCGTGGTCGCATCGGCCAAGGCTTATTTGTCTGCCTTGAACAAACTCGAAAGCACGACCGAGCGTGTATTGGCGCAGGGTTAAACCATGAGGGCGAGAGCAGGGCGCATGTCTTGCTCTCGACTTCTCTTCAACTTTTTTAATTAAGTCGCTGTAATTTATACACAAATTTACTTTTTAACCGTATACTCGACACATCTTTGGAGGTGTTGGATGTTGGTGTTGGCTAAGCGTTTTCAAGCGATCGTTGTGGGGCTCTCACTGATTTTTGGTGCCTCTATCGCTTTGCTTCCAGGGCAGGCCATTGCCAAATCTGAATCGCGTGTCCAAGTCTCGTCCTCATCAGCTCGTTCGGCTGTCAAGCCCAAAGCCCAAGCCAAAGGACGCGAGGCTAAACCTTCCCAAAAGCGCAAAGTTGTCAAGCGCAAATACACATCACCAAAGGCCTCTGCCAAAGCGCCTAAGCGCAAAGTAGCCGCTCGTCGTGGTTCCTCAGGTATTGACGATGGTCGATTGAAGTTAGATGCCAAGGGAATGCCCATCCTCAAATCGTCAGCCGCTTTCGTGGTTGATGCTGACACACACGAAGTGTTGGTTAACAAAAACGACTCCGACGTGTTGCCCATTGCATCGTTGACTAAATTAATGACTGCGCTGGTCATCAACGATGCCCAGCTGCCAATGGACGAAATCATTCAAATTCAAAACGATGACGTTGATCGACTTAAAGGAAGTTCTTCAAGACTGGCGGTGGGAACCCGCCTGACACGAGCTGAAGCATTGCAGCTGGCGCTCATGTCAAGTGAAAACCGAGCCGCTCATGCCTTGGGGCGTACATGGCCTTTGGGTATGGGCGACTTTGTGCATCAAATGAATCTCAAAGCCAAGTTGTTGGGCATGACGGACTCTCAGTTCGTTGAACCCACTGGTCTGTCAAGTAGCAATCGTTCAAGTGCTCGAGATTTGGCGACCTTGGTTCATGTCGCAAGCGATCGACCGATGATTCGCGAGTTGTCTGTTGCAGATGGTTACTCTGTGCGCTCGGGCCGTCGTCAAGTTGATTTTCGTAATACCAATTACTTGGTGCGCCAATCAAACTGGGATATCACGCTACAAAAAACAGGTTACATCTCTGAAGCGGGTAGATGCTTGGTAATGGATGCCAACGTGTTGGGTCGTCGTCTGATCATGGTTTTCTTAGATTCATCAGGCAAGCTCACTCGTTATGCCGATGCTCAGCGTGTCAAAGACTGGTTGGCGCAGCGCAGTGAAAGTCGCTCTGGGCCGGGCTCTGTCCAGGTTTCACACCAAACTGGTCGCGTCTGGCGCCCTAATGGTTCGGCGCCTGGTAACCCATTGCTTTTGAAATCTCTAGCGCCGTCAATTTAAGTTTATCTACCCAGCTTTCGTCTAGACGGCCTGCTGGTGCAGATATAGATAAGCCAGCAACCAATCTTCCTTGGTCGTCGTGTATGCCTGCTCCAATGCAGCGCACACCCAATTCAAGCTCTTCGTTGTCTCGTGCCATTCCCACTTCACGAGCCAGTTGCAGTTCTTTTTCTAACGCCTGCATTTGGGTGATGCTATTTTTGGTTTGCCCCACCAAACCGGTGCGAGTGGCATAGGCTCTTACCCTTGTTGGTTCGTCTGAAGCTAAAAATAGCTTGCCTACCGAGGTCAAGTGTAGGGGGGCACGACCACCAATGGCTCTAACCACTTGCATGCCTGAGCGTTCGCTATAGGCTCGTTCAATGTAGATGATTTCATCGCCTTGACGAACGCTCAAATTGACGGGCTGCTGAATTTGCCGATGAAGCTCACGCATGGGAGCCAATGCGGCATCACGCACATTCAACCTGGCTTTCACCAAATTACCCAATTCAAGCAAGCGCATTCCCAAGCGATAGGTACCCGCCTCAGGGCGATCGATAAAACGACCTGTCGCCAAATCATTCAAGATTCGGTGAGTGGTTGAAGGGTGTAACCCCGCTTTTTCACTGATCTCTTTGAGAGACATGGCCTCTTCTTTTGAAGCCAATACCTCAAACAAACGGAACATGCGTTCGATTACTTGAACCGTGGGGGTTTGAGAAGAAGAGGGAGCGTTCATTTAGGCACTTTCAATCGTGCCTGAATTTTACTTTATGAAAATGGAATTCGCAATCCGATTATTCCCAAGCCCCGTTTCGATAGAGCTGAAATGGCTGGAATTGAGTTTTGTATGCCATTTTGTTGCTATTGGCAATCCAGTAGCCCAAATAGAGCCAAGGCAGCTGTCGTTGCTTCAGTTGTTCTAGCTGCCAAAGAACGGAATAGGTTCCTAAACTGCCTTTAATCGATGGGTCATAAAACGTGTAAACCGCACTCCACCCATCATCCAGACAATCGATGACACTGACCATTTCCAGCTGCTGATTCGTGGGGTTGAAGAACTCGACCAAACGGGTGTCAACTTGGCTATTGAGTAAAAAATCGGCATATTGCTGCAAGTCATCGCCATCCATTCCACCGCCAGGATGGCGCGCCCCTTGGTATCGCTTGTACAACTCAAAGTGACTGGCGCTGAGCATGGGTGGTGATATGCGGGTTTGCAAGTCACTGTGGCGTGACCAAGTTCTGCGCATAGACCTGTTGGGTTCGAAGGAATTGACATCTACACGCAATGACTGACAGGCTTGGCAATCGTCACAGTGCGGACGATAAGCGTAGATTCCGCTTCGGCGAAAACCTTGTCTAACCCAGTTGCTGTATGTTTCAGCGTTGAGTGCCATGCTGGGTGCGACTACTTGGGATCGAGCCAGCACACCCGGCAGGTAACTGCAAGGGTATGTCGATGTTGCGTAAAGATGACGGTTCAGCGTGGTGTTCAATGTTTTATCACCAATAGATTCAAGAATCCTAGCAAAAACTCTTCATCCTTGTCTTGAACCAGGGGTTGGTGTTCTCCCTCTTGCGTATTCTTTGCGACAATGTTGGACTGTGATGGCTAATACCTTTTTCAGCATTTGCAGGGAGTATGCGCCATGTCACCCCGTTCTTCATCTACTGCTTCTTCAGAGCCTAAACCTAGCCTTGGTATGACATCCAGAATCATCAAAAAGTATCCCAATAGACGTTTGTACGATACCGCAACGTCTTCGTATATCACCTTGGCTGAGGTGAAAACCTTGGTGATGAAGGCCGAGCCGTTTGTGGTGCGCGATGCAAAAACCAACGACGACCTGACGCGCAGCATTTTGTTGCAAATCATTCTTGAAGAAGAAACGGCCGGTGTACCGCTTTTTAGTGAGCAGGTGTTGGCCAACATCATTCGGTTTTATGGACACGCCATGCAGGGCTACTTAGGAACCTATCTTGAGAAAAATCTGCAGGTATTCATGGATGCTCAACAGCGGATGCAAGAACAAGCGCAAACCTTTTCGCCAGAGCGCTGGCAACAATACATGCTCAATGCCATGGGGTTGGGTAAACGCTGATGAACACTCCCAAAATTGGCTTTGCAAGCTTGGGTTGCCCCAAGGCCCTCACCGATTCAGAATTGATCTTGACCCAATTAAGTGCAGAGGGATACGAAACCTCAAAAACGTTTGCGGGCGCAGATTTGGTGATCGTCAATACGTGTGGGTTTATTGATGATGCAGTTCAAGAAAGTCTGGACACCATCTCACAGGCTTTGGCAGAAAATGGCAAGGTCATTGTGACAGGTTGCCTGGGAGCTCGTACGCAAGAAGACGGCTCGAGTATGGTCAAGAATGTGCACCCGTCGGTGCTTGCGGTTACGGGTCCCCACGCCACGCAAGAGGTGATGGATGCGGTTCATGCATACTTGCCCAAGCCCCATGATCCTTTTGTGGATTTGCTTCCCCCTCAAGGCATCAAGCTCACGCCCAAGCATTTCGCATATTTAAAAATCAGTGAAGGCTGCAACCATCGTTGTTCGTTCTGCATCATTCCTTCGCTGCGAGGCGATTTAGTTAGCAGACCTGTTGGTGATGTGCTCACAGAAGCACGCAAGTTGTTTGAGGCCGGTGTCAAGGAACTGCTGGTGGTCAGTCAAGATACTTCGGCATATGGTGTAGACCTCAAGTACCAAACTGGTTTTTGGGATGGCAGGCCAATCAAATCTCGCATGTTAGATCTGGTGCGAGAGTTGGGCCAGCTGGCAAAAGAACATGGCGCATGGATTCGATTGCATTATGTCTACCCCTATCCCCATGTCGATGAAATGATTCCTCTGATGAATGAAGGCTGGGTGCTGCCATACTTAGATGTACCGTTTCAACACAGTCACCCCAATGTCTTGCGTCGCATGAAGCGTCCTGCCAGTGGTGAAAAAAATATTGAGCGTATTCAAGCCTGGCGTAGCATTTGTCCCGACTTGGTTGTCCGAAGTACCTTCATTGCAGGTTTTCCGGGTGAAACCGAATCTGAATTTGAAGATATGTTGGCATTTGTGCGTGAGGCGCAAATTGACAGAGCAGGTTGTTTTGCCTATTCGCCGGTCGAGGGAGCCAGTGCCAACGAGCTCGATGGTGCACTCAGCGATGAACTGAGAAATGAAAGACGTGATCGGTTTATGCAAGTCGCATCTGAGGTTTCGGCGAATCGTTTGCAAATGCGTCTGGGACAAACTTTGCAAGTGTTGGTTGACCAATCTCAAGCGTTAGGCAAGCGTGGCGGTATTGGTCGATCGTACGCCGATGCCCCCGAAATTGATGGCGTGGTTCATTTGTTGCCCGTTGAAAAAGCCAGTCGGCAGTACAAGGTCGGTGATTTTGTGCGGGCTCGAATTGTTCGAGCAGATGCGCATGATTTGTGGGGTGAAGTCGTTTGATGGCTGCAAATAAAAAAAGCGCCCAGACGGCGCTTTTGAATTTTGCAACAACGTTGTGTTATGGTGCCCAAGAGAGGACTCGAACCTCCACGCCTCTCGGCGCTAGTACCTGAAACTAGTGCGTCTACCAATTCCGCCACCTGGGCATCAGGAATCGAAAATTATACACTGAAAATGATAAAAAAACTCCAAGAAAGCCTCATGAGCGAGCTCACTGGCGTGATCACTGGACATCGCGACGGGCATGGTTTTTTTAGGCCTGACGATCAGTCAGGTGATGTGTTTATTCCGCCAAATGAGATGCGTGCGGTGTTGCACGGCGATCGTGTGCAGGTGCGAATCACGCGCTTTGATAAACGTGGAAGACCTGAGGGAAAAGTGACTCAGATTTTGAGTCGTTCTGATCGTCCCATTATTGGTCGACTTTTGCACGAGGGCAACGTTTACTTGGTTGCGCCCGAAGATAAGCGCTACAGCCAAGACGTCATGATTGTGCGACAGGGACTGGCTGGTGCCAAGGTGGGGCAAGTGGTCGTGGTCGAGTTGACTGAACCGCCCGCTTTGTATGGTCAACCCGTGGGCCGTGTGAAAGAAATTCTCGGTGAGATTGACGATCCAGGCATGGAAATTGAAATTGCCGTTCGCAAGTACGGCGTGCCTCATTTATTCTCAAGCGAGAACGAAAAGCAAACGGCTTCTTTGCCTGACAAAGTGAGGGCAATCGATAAAAAGGGACGTGTCGATCTTACCGATGTACCCCTGGTAACCATTGATGGTGAAGATGCTCGTGACTTTGATGACGCGGTTTACTGCGAGCCCGTCAAAGTGGGTCGAACCAAGGGCTGGCGATTGTTGGTTGCCATTGCCGACGTGAGTCACTATGTGCGCCCCGGGGATGCCATTGATCAAGATGCTTTTGATCGAGCAACGAGTGTGTATTTCCCTCGTCGGGTCATTCCCATGTTGCCTGAAAAGCTCTCAAATGGATTGTGTTCGCTAAATCCGTTTGTTGAACGGCTTTGCATGGTGGCAGATATGTTGATCACCGCACAAGGTGAAGTGCACGCCTATCAGTTTTACCCTGCCGTGATGTACAGCCATGCCAGACTGACTTACACGCAGGTGGCTTCAATTTTGCAAAGTTCACGCAGCCCAGAGGCATTGGCGCATGAATCTTTGGTACCTCATCTTTATCACTTGCACGATGTTTATCGTGCTTTGTTGCAATCGAGGCAGGCTCGTGGTGCAATCGATTTTGAAACAACTGAAACACGCATTGTCTCTGATGACAACGGACGCATCATTCGAATTGAACCTCGAGAGCGCAACGACGCACATCGGTTGATTGAGGAAGCCATGCTGGCTGCGAACGTGTGTGCCGCAGATCTCATCATCCGATCCAAAAAGCCTGGTCTGTATCGTGTACATGAAGGTCCAACGCCCGACCGCTTGAATATCTTGAAAGACTATTTAAAAGCGATTGGAATGCCTGCTCAGCTGAGTGACGAACCTACTCCTGCTGAGTATCAGGTCTTGTCTGCAGCTGCTCGTGAAAGACCTGATGCACAAGCTGTTCAAACCATGTTGCTTCGTTCCATGCAACAGGCCATTTATACGCCACATAACAGTGGTCATTTTGGCTTGTCATACGAAGCCTATACGCATTTCACCAGCCCTATTCGACGCTACCCTGATTTGATGGTGCATCGGGTCATCAAATCGATTTTGCTGGGAAGCTCATTGCAGTTGCCACGTTTGGCTGGCAATGTGCCTGAAGGTTTGGCATGGGAAAGCATTGGACTTCAATGCAGCGCCAATGAACGTCGTGCCGACGAAGCTAGCAAAGATGTTGAGTTGTGGCTCAAGTGCAAGTACATGCGGGAGCACTTGGGAGAGGAATACGAAGGTCGTGTGACTGGAGTGACGTCGTTTGGTTTATTTGTCACCCTAGATGCCCTTTTTGTTGAGGGCATGATTCATATCACCGAGTTAGGTTCTGAATATTTCCGTTTTGATGACGCTCGTCATGAGTTGCGCGGAGAGCGAACCGGCATTCGATACCACTTGGGTGCTCCAGTGCGCATTCAAGTCAGTCGTGTAGATTTAGATGGTCGTCGAATCGACTTCAGAATGATTCCAGCCTCACATGCTGCGTCTGTTGCTAGCGACAAGCCCACTCGTGATCATCGAGAGAAACATCATTCTGGCAACAAAAAAGCGATTTCAGTTGCAGCAACTCAAGCGGCTGATCGACGCAAGGGCACCACTGCGCCTGCAAAGGCCAAGCGAGGTTCAAGGAGCAAGTCGGCTGAAAATTTGGCTGCCAAAAAATCAGCGAAACGCCGTACTCGCTAGTCCTGTGCCGTGTTGCCAAACCGCCTTGCAAATGAGCCGATGTAGAGACTGATGTTGTGAGCCAGATGAGTGTTGAGCAATCTGTCCACCTAGCCAGCCCGCCAACTCGTCACCGGTTCCAGCAACGGCAAGACTGGCGTCACCAGTTGGATTGATGGTCGAGGTTTCGTTGGTGTACGGTGACGCAACGACAGTTCCAGATCCTTTTAGCACGACATATGCCCCTGTAAGGGAAGCGATTTGCTCTGCAGCCAGCATCCGATGGTCTTGAATTTTTGAAGTGCTGGTTTTGAGCAGTCGAGCCGCTTCAGCCGGGTGTGGCGTTAGGATGGTTTGCCATCCACGATTCACACGATGCTTGAGTGTGGCTTGCAATGTTTCGCTTTTGGATATGGCGTTCAAAGCATCGGCATCTAAGATCAACGTGCAGCTCAAATGCAGTATCAGGGGTAGCCAGCTTTCTATTCGGTCACCTGCGCCACACCCACAAACCAGCACTTGAGGTTGGCACTCTCTGTTTCGGCCAAGAGCTGACGCCATTTGTCCTATGTCTTGCGTCATGAGCCTAGGATGCATGGCAGATATTGCGGAGACGGCCTCTTCGTTGAGTACAAATAACTGAACCTTGCCGGCGCCAGCTTGAAATGCAGCTGTACCTGCCAAGATGGTGGCCCCCGTCATCCCTGGTGCCCCCCCCACAACCCATACATGGCCTTTGGTGCCTTTGTGACTGCTGTGCGGAAGTAGTTGGACCGATGAGCCTTCGATGGCAGGTTCGCGGTGCAAGTAGAAATCGGGTGCGACATTTATAGGCTGATCGATGAGAGGGGCAAACCAAATGTCCCCAGCGGCATCACGACCTTGATGGGTCCATAGTCCTGGCTTCAATGTGAGCAGACTGATGGTGTGCCTTTTTTGGGTCAATGACTTGGGTCGGCATACTTCTTGCCATTGGCCAGTATCCGCGTCTAAACCTGTGGGCAAATCGATTGCAAAGTAATCAGGTGCTTGGCAAAGATGGGTCAGGTAATCGAGCCATGGGCTATCAATTGGTCGATTGTGTAGTTGGCCCAGTCCAAATAGAGCATCTACTGCTATGTCGGTAGCGGAAGTTGGTGTAGCAGACCAGGTAACCCCAGCTTCTTGGGCGGCATCGATGAAGAGTTTGGATAATGAATCCATCTTGTCGCTGCAATGAAGTGGTGGGGTGCAACTGACTTGTCCACCCCATGGTTGTAGGGCTTTTTGCAATTCGCTCGCACAGGCGTAGCCATCTGCTCCGTTGTTGCCGGGCCCGCACGCAATCCAAATGGTTTTGGCATCGGGTCGCAAGGCTCGAAGCCATCGAGCAGCGGCTTGCCCAGCACGCCGTATCAGTTCACCATGTGAAACGCCATGTGTCGCCTGCTGCTCAACTGTCCGAGTCGATGAGCTTGAATGCAGGGGAAGGGGGGTGCCGGTGGGGTGTATGCGTTCAGGCGTCATGGAATGGCTACTTTTGTGCTGGAGTTCAGGTTATAATCCCAAGGCTTTGTTTCATCAAGGCAAATTCGCTGAACAGTTCACACAGGTGTCTGTATTTTTTTGCAGATTCGAGCTGTTTCAAAGATCTAACCTCGTTTAAGGATATTTCCATGTCTGTCTCTATGCGCGAAATGCTGGAAGCTGGTGTCCACTTTGGTCACCAAACACGCTTCTGGAACCCCAAGATGGCCCCCTTTATTTTCGGTCATCGCAACAAAATTCACATCATCAACCTCGAGCATTCACTGCCCAAGCTCGAAGAAGCCATGAAGTTTGTGCGTCAAGTTGGCGCTCGTGGTGGCTCTGTTCTGATGGTGGGTACCAAGCGTACATCTCGTGATACCGTCGTGGCTGAAGCAGCTCGTGCTGGTTTGCCCTGCGTGACGCAACGTTGGTTGGGCGGCATGCTCACTAACTTTAAAACGGTTAAAACGTCTATCAAACGCCTGAAAGACATGAAAGCCCAGCAAGAGGCGGGTCTTGATCATCTGAGCAAAAAAGAACAACTCACCATTTCCCGCGAGATTGACAAACTTGAGCGCGATATTGGTGGCATCCAAGAAATGGCAACGTTGCCTGAAGCCATTTTTGTGATTGACGTGGGCTATCACAAAATTGCTGTTGCCGAAGCCGGCAAGTTGGGCATCCCCGTGGTGGGCGTGGTGGATACCAACCACTCTCCCGAGGGTGTTGACTACGTCATTCCTGGTAACGATGACTCAGCCAAAGCCGTTGCGCTGTATGCACGATGCATCGCTGACGCCTATCTGGAAGGTCGCGCCAACGCCGTCACCGATTTGGTGAAAGCTGTTGCCGCTGAAGGTGAAGATGAGTTTGTTGAAGTTCAGGACGGTAACGCCTGAATGCCAAACTGATCAAAGATCAGAGGGGCTTTGTAGCCCCTTTTTTGTAACTGTTTATGTGAATGTGGTCTGTTGATACAGACCTAAATGGAGAAAAAAATGGCAGCAATTACTGCAAGCATGGTCGCTGAACTTCGCGCCAAAACCGATGCCCCCATGATGGAGTGCAAAAAAGCTCTGACAGAAGCTGAAGGCAACATGGAAAAGGCAGAAGAAATTTTGCGTGTCAAGCTGGGTAACAAGGCTGGTAAAGCCGCTAGCCGAATCACGGCAGAGGGGGCAATCTCTTGTTTCATCAGTGGCAAAGTTGGTGCCATGGTTGAAGTCAACTGTGAAACAGATTTCGTCTCCAAGAATGAGTCGTTTTTGGCGCTGTGCCAAGGTGTTGCCAAATTGGTCGCCGAAAACAATCCCGCAAACGTAGAGGCTGTTTCTGCTTTGCCTTTGTCTCTTGATGGTTTTGGCCCCACGGTTGAAGACGTTCGCAAAGGCCTGATTGGCAAAATCGGTGAAAACATGTCAATCCGCCGCTTCAAACGCGTAGAGGGTCATGCCGTTACCAGTTATTTGCACGGCACACGCATTGGTGTCATGGTTGAGTTTGAAGGTGCTGAAGCCTCGGCTCGTGATGTGGCCATGCACGTGGCTGCCATGAAGCCTGTAGCGTTGTCGTCTGCCGACGTGCCTGCCGAATTGGTTGAAAAGGAACGTACCATTGCAGCAGCCAAGGCAGCAGAGTCTGGTAAACCAGCAGAAATTGCAGCCAAAATGGTTGAAGGATCTGTTCAAAAGTACCTCAAAGAGGTTAGCTTGCTTGACCAGCCTTTTGTGAAAAACGACAAGCAAACAGTAGGCGCTATGCTCAAAGAGCAAGGCACTGCAGTCAAGGCATTCACACTGTACGTGGTTGGCGAAGGCATCGAGAAAAAGGTTGATGACTTCGCTGCTGAAGTTGCGGCACAAGTGGCTGCGGCTAAAGCAGGACAGTAAACCAACTCTAGCCCTGTTTCATCACCTTACTTTTTTCTCCTAGGAGACACCTCATGGCTGCATACAAACGTGTTTTGCTCAAACTTTCGGGTGAAGCCCTGATGGGCGATGACGCGTTTGGTATCAACCCCAATACCATCCGAAAAATGGTGGCTGATGTGGCCGAGATTGTCGAGATGGGGGTGGAAGTAGCGGTGGTGATCGGGGGCGGTAACATTTTCCGTGGGGTAGCGGGTGGTTCAGTCGGTATGGATCGCGCCACTGCCGATTACATGGGCATGTTGGCCACGGTCATGAACTCTTTGGCTTTGGCGGATACGTTTGAAAAAGCTGGTGTCATGGCGCGTGTGATGTCGGCTATCGACATCCAGCAAGTCGTTGAGCCCTATGTCCGACCCAAAGCATTGCAGTACCTCGAAGAGGGCAAAGTGGTGGTGTTCGCGGCGGGAACTGGTAACCCCTTCTTCACGACCGACACCGCTGCTGCTTTGCGTGGTGCTGAAATCGGTGCCGAGGTCGTATTGAAAGCCACCAAAGTTGATGGGGTGTACACCGCCGATCCCATGAAAGATCCCAGCGCCAAGCGTTATGCTGATATTACGTTTGATGACGCAATGGTTCAAAATTTGCAAGTCATGGACGCAACAGCATTTGCTCTGTGTCGCGATCGAAATTTGCCTATCCGTGTTTTTAGCATCGTCAAAGAAGGCGCTCTTAAACGGGTGATCTTGGGTGAAGACGAAGGCACGTTGGTTCACGTTTAAGTCAGGAATGAAGCCATGAGTACGGTTGCAGAAATCAAAACGGGTATGGAGCACAAAATGCAAATGTCGCTCGAATCCCTCAAGAATAATTTGGCCAAGGTGCGTACAGGACGTGCCAATCCTGCGTTGCTCGATACCGTCTTGGTTGAGTACTACGGCAGCATGCTTCCTTTGTCGCAAGTGGCTAACTTGTCATTGCTTGACGCTCGAACCATTGGGGTTGCGCCATGGGAAAAGGGCATGGGTGCCAAAATTGAAAAAGCCATTCGTGAATCCGATTTGGGTCTCAATCCTGCCTCACAAGGCGACCTGATTCGAGTACCCATTCCAGCCATGACCGAAGAGCGTCGCAAAGAACTCACCAAGGTGGTACGCTCTGAAGGCGAACATGCACGTGTGGCTATCCGAAACTTGCGACGTGATGCCAATGAGCACGTCAAACGTTTGCTCAAAGACAAGGCCATCTCCGAAGACGATGAGCGTCGCGCCCAGGATGATGTGCAAAAACAAACGGATCGATTCATTGCTGAAGTTGACAAAATTGTTGCCTCTAAAGAGCAAGACATCATGGCGGTTTAACGCCTGACTATTTTTTTCAATGCTCAAGCAACGCATTTTTACTGCTCTGGTGTTGTTGGCGTTGCTGTTGCCGGCGCTCTGGATGAAGTCACCCGCATTGCTTGGGTTGTGGATGGGGTTGCTGATATTGGCTGGATCGTGGGAATGGTCACGCATGAACCAACTCAAGGCGCCCACTAGTGTGGTGGCGCCTTTGTTTTTTTATGTGCTGCTTGCCATGCTCGTATCTCGTCTTAATTGGCATGATCTAACTGGGCCATTCATTTCAGTGGGGCTGATGGTTGTTGCGCTGATCTGGATAGTAGCGGTGCCCTGGATGCTGACCCATGGGATGCAGCATTGGCTCAAGGTGCCTCAGTTCATTCGGTTGGTTTTCGGTTGGTTGTTGATCACGGCCTGTGCAGCTTCGATTCTTGCAGCACATCAAATCGGTCTCGAATTTCTTCTCTCGATTTTGTGTTTGGTGTGGTGCGCAGATATCTTTGCTTATTTCGGGGGACGTTTGTGGGGGCGTCGCAAACTTGCCCCCTCCATATCTCCCGGTAAAACTTGGGCTGGTGTCTACACGGCAGCAGTTGCTGTGTTGTCAATGTCTGGTGCTTGGATTTGGGCGGATATCTATGCAGGCCATTCAACGGTTAGCTTGTACACCCTCATGTGGCAAACTTCGCCCTTCGTCTGGCTGGGCGGAACGCTGATTTTGTTTGCCTTTTCAGTTTGTGGGGATTTGGTTGAATCCTTGGTTAAGCGCGTCTCTGGGTTTAAAGATTCAAGCCAGCTATTGCCCGGTCACGGTGGAGTCTTAGATCGCATTGATGCTTTATTGCCTGTGTTACCCCTGGCAATGTTGATTCGATGGGGACTTGGCACATGAGTCACCAATTGATCACCATCCTAGGATCAACGGGATCGATTGGATGCAATACCCTCGATGTGTTGCGCAGGCACCGTCAAGACTGGGCTGTTTTTGCGCTGTGTGCAGGCCATCAGGTTGAAAAATTAGCTGCCCAGTGTGTTGAGTTTGCACCTCAGCATGCGGTTTTGGCCACTGCAGAAGGGGCCCAAGAGTTGCAAGGGCTACTCAAGCAAGCAGGGCACACAACGACTCAAGTTCATTATGGGGCTGCAGCGCTTGAGCAAATGGCTTCGCATCCGTCGGTCGATGCCGTGATGGCCTCCATGGTGGGTGCAGCAGGATTGGCTCCTTGTATGGCGGCTGCTCGAAGCGGCAAAAGGCTGCTGTTGGCAAACAAGGAAGCCATCGTCTTGGGCGGAGCTGTATTCATGCAGGCAGTCCGCGATGGGAAGGCGGTTTTGTTGCCCATCGATAGCGAACACTCCGCTATTTTTCAGTGCATGCCTGAATCTTCGCTAGAGCGTGCAAGGCGAGTGCGCAAAATTATTCTCACAGCTTCAGGTGGCCCATTTAGAGATCGAGATCCAAAGACTTTGGACAAAGTGACTCCTGAGGAAGCAGTGGCACATCCCAATTGGTCGATGGGACAAAAGATATCAGTGGATTCGGCCACGATGATGAACAAGGCATTGGAGGTGATCGAAGCCAAATGGCTTTTCGACTTGTCGCCGCAACAAATTGAAGTGGTCATTCATCCTCAAAGTGTCATTCATTCATTGGTAGAGTTCCACGATACATCGATATTGGCTCAATTGGGCACACCCGATATGCGTGTACCCATCGCCTATGGTCTCTCTTGGCCTGAAAGAATCGAATCCGGAGCAAACGCACTGAACGTGTACCAACTCAGCGAGTTGACGTTTCGTGAACCATGCACCAAGCGTTATCCCTGCTTATCGCTGGCGTGGCAAACGTTGCAAGCTCAAGAAGGTGCAACAGCCGTTCTCAATGCTGCCAATGAAGTGGCAGTTCAAGCCTTTCTCGACAAGCGAATTCGATTCGATCACATTTATGCAGTGAATCATCGTGTGCTTGAATTGGAGCAGCCCATTCAACCCACAGATTTGGATTCTTTGCTGGCGCTCGACTCTTGGGCTAGAGCTCGGGCTCAAGAACTGCTTATTTCACTTGAACCCTGATTTTTCATGCAAAGCGCAATTGCTTTCTTGCTAGGCATCTCTTTGCTGGTTACCTTGCATGAGGCTGGTCATTTTGCCTTAGCCAGGTTATTTCGTGTTCGTGTACTGACCTTTTCAGTGGGGTTTGGTCGCCCTCTATTGTCTTGGATTGATACTGGCACTGGAACCCAATATTCTCTGGGCTGGATTCCATTGGGTGGGTACGTCAGAATGTTGGATCGGCATGAGCCACATTCTGGACAGACAGTGAGCGTTGACGATGTGTCTTTCGATCAACTCATTTGGTGGAAGCGCTTTTTGATCGTTGCCGCTGGTCCTGTCGCTAACCTCTTGGTTGCGATAGTTTTGTTTGCCACCATTCCGTGGTCTGGTGTGGAATTGCCGGTCGCTAAGCTCTCTGAGCCCCCCACTGGGTCAGTCATGCAATTGGCCGGTATCAAGTCTGGTGATTGGGTTCATTCGGTGCGAGAGGGGTCATCAGACGAGCGCCGTGAAGTTCATTCGTTTGCTGATTTGCAAGCGGCTGTTTTATCAGCATGGGCCAGGTCGCAAAACATCACGATTGAAGTAACTCAGACAGAAGGGGTATCGATAGGTCGAGAAGTGGAGCTGTCCTTGACCTCACTTCCTGAGTTTGATCCACAAAACCCAGCCATTGAGCAACTTGGTTTGATCGCGCCATATTCGCCTGCGGTCATTGACCAGTTGGTGGATGCTGGTGCAGCTCAGCGCGCTGGTTTGATGTCGGGCGATGAGGTGACTCATGTCAACGAGATCCGTGTTCAAGATGCGCAACATTTGCGCGCCTTGATTCAAGGCGCACCCAATCAAGTTCAAACCTGGCAAGTGAGAAGGCAGGCCCAGACTTTGTATTTTCAACTGGCAATAGAAGAATCGAATCAGTCGGGTCGGTCTGTTGGAAAAGCCGGTATCCAGTTAAAACAGAAGCTACAAACTGTATGGGTTGAAGAAAGTCTGCTTGATTCATTGTGGCTAGGTGCGACTCGCACCTATGACATGTCGAAGATGTCTTTGGCGATCTTGGGCCGCATGTTGGTGGGTGAAGCCAGCATGCAGCATTTGAGTGGTCCTATACGCATGGCTCAAGCCGCGGGCGATTCGGTGCAAAGAGGCTGGATGTCCTATGTATCGTTTTTGGGGCTGATCAGCGCAAGCATTGCCGTGTTAAATCTGTTGCCCATTCCGATGCTCGACGGTGGGCACCT
This sequence comes from Pseudomonadota bacterium, assembly GCA_041170945.1. Lineage (GTDB taxonomy): Bacteria > Pseudomonadota > Gammaproteobacteria > Burkholderiales > Burkholderiaceae_C > RS62. Next base: position 1,496 of record JBEDMU010000128.1, on the reverse strand, counting down.
CATGTATTATCTGTGGGAAGGCGCGACGGGACGTCCTGTTGCCGAATCTTTGCAATCCATTCTTCGTAAATTCGGATTGATGATCTTGGCTGCCATGATGGCGTTGGCCTTGAGCAACGATTTTTTGAGTTTGTTTCCTCTTACCTGATAGGTAAATCTCATGTCTAAGGCTTTGGTTTCGGTTTTGCGACCCGCGGTGTTTGCGGTATTGGTGGGTGTCTCAGCAGCGTCTTGGGCTGCAGATCCGTTTCGTATCCGCGACATTCGCGTTGAGGGCTTGCAAAGAGTAGAGGCGGGCACTGTTTTTGCCACGCTTCCGTTTCGCTCAGGAGACGATTACAGCGACGACAAAGGCACTTCGGCCATCCGTGCGCTATTTGGCTTGGGCTTGTTTCAAGACGTTCGTGTCGAAATTGACGGCGATGTGGTCATCATTGCGGTGCAAGAGCGTCCATCTGTTGCCGATATTCAGTTCACAGGGCTGAAAGAATTTGATCAAGAAATGATCCGCAAGGCACTCAAAGACTTGGGCCTGGCAGAGGGTAGACCTTTTGATCGAGCCCTTGCCGACCGTGCAGAGCAAGAAATCAAACGCCAATATCTCAACCGTGCGATGTATGCCACGCAAGTGGTCACCACGATTACTCCCGTAGAGAAAAATCAGGTCAAAGTCAACATGACCGTCACGGAAGGGTCTGTAGCCAAAATTCGTGAGCTCAGGGTGGTGGGTGTACAAGCGTTCAAGCTGTCCAATATTTTGGACTTAATGGAGCAAAACACCGGCAACTGGTTGAGTTGGTACACCAAGTCGGATCGTTACTCACAAGCCAAACTCAACGCTGACTTGGAAGCAATCAAGTCGTTTTATTTGAATCAAGGCTACGTTGAATTTCGCATTGACTCCACACAGGTTGCCATCAGTCCTGATAAGGCCGATGTTTCTATCACCATCAACCTTTTTGAAGGCCAACGTTTCGCCGTTAGTGGCGTTAAATTGGTCGGAGAATTTTTGGGTCGCGAGTCAGACTTCCAGCCTTTGGTGCAGGTCAAGCCTGGCCGGGCCTACAACGTGGACGACGTGACCGCGACTGTTCAGTTGTTTAAAGATCGTTTTGCAGAATACGGGTACGCGTTTGCAAGAGTAGAAGCACAGCCTCGCGTAGATCGGCAATTGGGTACCGTTGAAATGGTCTTTCAGGCCAATCCTCAGCAGCGTGTTTACGTTCGTCGTATCGAAATTGAGGGCAACGACCGCACCCGTGACGAGGTTATTCGTCGCGAGTTTCGTCAAATGGAGTCAGCTTGGTATGACGGCAAATTGATCAAACTTTCACGTGATCGGGTCGATCGGCTCGGATATTTCACCGAAGTCGCTGTTCAGCCCAAGGAAGTCCCCAGTCATCCCGATCAAGTCGATTTGGTGCTAAAGGTCGTCGAACGACCCACAGGGAATTTGTCTATTGGTGCGGGATACTCTCAAGCCGAAAAGCTGTCGT
>JBEDMU010000127.1:0-6624 GCA_041170945.1 Pseudomonadota bacterium | reverse complement strand
TGCCGGGCTGCTCAACTGTGTTTGCAAGCGGGTGCGCACGGCATTACGGTACACCCACGACCCGACGAACGCCATATTCGACGTCACGATGTATTTGACTTAGCGGCTCTCATGAAATCGTGGCCACAAGCTGAGTTCAACATCGAAGGCAATCCGTTTCACAACCTCATGGAGTTGGTAGAAGCCACCAGACCTCACCAATGTACTTTGGTGCCCGATTCGGTCGATCAGTTCACCTCTGACCATGGTTGGACCCAGGCTTCTGCTCCTGAACTCAGGCGTGTGATCGAGCAACTTCATGTGTGGGGAGTGCGGGTCAGTTTGTTCATGGATCCCGATCCTGCTGCCATGGAGTGGGTCAAACAAACAGGCGCTGATCGCATTGAGCTGTACACCGAGGGCTATGCGCGTGCCCATGGGGGTGCTGATCAAGCCCAAGTGTTGGCAACCTACGTGGACACGGCACAAGCAGCCAGGCGTGCGGGTTTGGGCATGAACGCGGGGCACGATCTGAATTTGAACAACATTCCCGATTACTTGCGCGCCATCCCCGATACCTTGGAAATGTCAATCGGCCACGCGTTCATGGCCGATGCCCTTGAAATGGGTTACACCCAAGCGGTTCACGAGTATTTGCGTGTCATGCGAGGGGACGTGACGTGATTCGAGGCATAGGAACCGATGTGTGTTCTATTCCTCGCATTCAAGCGGCATATGAGCGGCATGGTGAGCGTTTTGCTTTGCGTGTGTTGGGGCCGCAAGAGCTCAAAGTATGGCGCTTTCGCAGCTCCAAGCACGCCCAGCGTGGCATTGCTTATTTGGCAACTCGATTCAGTGCCAAGGAAGCTTTTTCCAAGGCCATTGGGTTGGGCATGCACATGCCCATGGCTTGGAGTCGATGTGAAATTTTGAACCACGACAGTGGCGAGCCCTATATATGCTTGAACGGTGATCTCAAATCTTGGTTTGAGTCGCAGGGATGGCGTGCTCATGTGAGCGTCAGTGACGAAGTAGATACCGCGGTGAGCTTTGTGGTGGTTGAGTCTGTTTAACAAGGAATTTTTTCATGCATAGCCCATTGATCATCGATGTTGCGGGTCTTTCCTTAACCAAAAAAGATCGCGAACGATTGGCTCATCCGCTGGTGGGTGGCATGATTTTGTTTGGAAGAAACTGGCACTCGCGAGAACAAGTATTGGAGTTGTGCGCGCAGGTTAAATCGGTGCGTTCTGATTTGCTCATCACCGTCGATCACGAAGGCGGGCGTGTGCAGCGTTTCAAAACCGATGGCTTCACCCATTTGCCTGCCATGCAGCGCCTGGGGCAACGTTGGTTTGAGCCACGTACCGGCGAAAGTCCTTCAGATGCAGCCATGGCGGCGATGTCGGCAGCGTCTGCCGTGGGGATGGTGCTGGCCAGTGAGCTGTTGGCTTGCGGCGTCGACATGAGTTTTGCGCCTGTGCTGGATTTGCATCACGGCCACAGCGTCGTGATTGGCGACCGTTCATTTGATCGCGATCCCAAGGTGGTCAGTTTGCTGGGGCGTGCGTTGATGCAAGGATTGCTTCAGGTGGGAATGTCGAACTGTGGCAAGCACTTTCCGGGGCATGGCTATGTGGCCGCCGACTCTCATGTGGATGTGCCGGTAGATGAACGCTCGTTGGATCAGATCATGGCTGACGACGCACGTCCTTTTGAGTGGCTGGCATCGGTCACTCGGTCGATCATGCCTGCCCATGTGATTTATCCCCAAGTGGACGATTTGCCAGCAGGTTTTTCATCGCGCTGGTTGCAAGATATTTTGCGTGGGAAGTTGGGATTTGATGGGGCGATTTTCAGCGACGATTTGTCGATGGAAGGAGCGCGTCATTTGCGTGGACAGCAATTGGATTACGCCCAAGCGGGGGCCCTGGCCTTGCAAGCGGGTTGTGATTTGGTGTTGCTGTGCAATCAATCGGTCGCAGACCATGGCCAGGTGATCGACGATTGGCTCAAAGGGATGGAGAAGGCTCTGAAGAGGGGCGATTGGCAACTCAGCGAAGACAGTGAACGTCGACGCCTGTCACTGCTCCCTACCCAGCCACCCATGTCGTGGGATGAGTTGATGTGCGCGCCTCATTACTTGACTGCGCTTGAACAGGTCATGGATCTATGAACTCGAAGTCGCATTCAGTGGTTAATCGCTTGCTGGAGCAGGCGCCGCTGGGTCATCGCACCGATACCCCCGATCGATACGATGCCAGTTTGTTGTTCCCTATTCCTCGGGCGCAAGCCCGTTTGGAAATGGGCTTGAAAGACCCATTGCCATTCATGGGGGTGGACGTATGGACTGCTTACGAAGTGAGTTGGCTCAATCCCAAAGGCAAACCCCAAGTGGCTATTGCCCAGCTTTCGATTCCTTGCGAGAGCCCTATGCTCATCGAGAGCAAATCGATGAAGTTGTACTTCAACAGTTTCAACAACACCGAGTTTGTCAGCGTAGATGAAGTGATCAACACGCTCAAACACGACCTGTCTCAAGCCTGCTGGCAGGGCAGTGCATCCATCGGTTCGGTGGGAGTCAAGCTGATTGATCCTGAGTCGTTTGCCACGCAAAAAATAGCCCGTTTGCCAGGACTGAGTTTGGATCGCTTGGACATAGACGCGCATGGCGCGACACCCGATGCGTCGCAGTTGCGTTGGAGCGAAGACGAGGCCATGGTGGACGAGGTATTGGTGACCGAATTGCTGCGCAGTTTGTGTCGCATCACAGCACAGCCCGATTGGGGTGCTTTGCAAATTGCTTATTCGGGTCGTGCCATCGACCAAGAGAGTCTGTTGCGATACCTTATCGGATATCGCAACCACCAAGAGTTTCACGAACCCTTGGTTGAAAAAGTATTCAAGGACATTTGGGAACACCTCAAGCCGGTGAAGCTGTCGGTGTACGCGAGATACACACGCCGAGGCGGACTAGACATCAATCCGTTTCGAACCAGTCACCCGGCCATGGTGCCACCTCAGGTTCGCACCGCCACTCAATGAGCGATCAATGGTGGTGATGTTCGCCACCACACGAATGATCACCTTTGCATGATCCAGAGCCACACGAGTGGTCACCGTTGCATGAGTGCGATGCAGTTGCTGCAGGAGCGCAGGCTTGATCGGTGCTGCAAGTGACGCTGCCGCAACCCGACATTGACGCAGGACGCACACGCGATGGGTCGGCCAGCGTTTCGGTGCGGCTGTCAAACCCCACCTCTTTCATGTGACGGGCCAATCCCAGGTCCATGCTGGCGGCGTGTCCTGGAAACCATTCAGCCAGCGCTTCAGCCAAACGCAACACGATTTCGTGATCGCCTTGTAAATAGTGCTGTTCTACCAGTTGCAGGGTATCCATGATGGTGGCGTGATGCTCAGCGTGGCAGTTGTCGGCTTCAAAGCCGCAGGCTACCATCCAGCGCTCTTCTTGAGCAAAGTGTTCACGTGTGTGCTCTATAAAACGACGATAAGGTTCGAGCATTTGGTCGCGAGGCAGCGTGACCAGTTGGTTGAGCATGTCCACGAATTCTTCGTGGGTTTCATCCATTTTGTGGTCGCCCGTTTGCAGTTGGTCATTCCAAGCCAATCCGGTGGCAGTGCTGACGATGGTGTTCATGATGAAAATTCCTCAAAACGTTTCAAATGGCGTTCAATTTGCATGCTCACTTGTGATGGTGCAGTTCCGCCCAGGGTGTTGCGTGCATGAAGTGAGCCCTCGAGGCTGAGCACGTCAAACACATCGGGTTCGATGGCAGAGTGAAAGCCTTGCAAGGTTTCCAGTGGCAATTGCGCCAAATCTTTGCCCAGCTGCTGGGCCATGTTCACGGCGTGGGCCACTACTTCGTGTGCGTCGCGGAAAGGCAATCCCTTGCGCACCAGGTAATCGGCCAAATCGGTGGCGGTGGCGTAGCCCTTGCTGGCAGCCAAACGCATGGCTGATGCATGAACGGTGATACCACCCTCTAGCTTGCCAGTTTGCGGATTGACTTGGCCGCCCACCATTTCGGTGAAGATGCGCAGGGTATCGCGCAGGGTATCCACGGTGTCAAACAAGGGCTCTTTGTCTTCTTGATTGTCTTTGTTGTAGGCCAGTGGCTGACCTTTCATCAGCGTGATAAGCCCCATCAAATGACCCACCACGCGGCCTGTTTTGCCACGGGCCAACTCGGGTACATCGGGGTTTTTCTTCTGCGGCATGATGGAGCTGCCGGTGGTGAAACGATCAGCGATGCGAATGAAAGCAAAGTTTTGGCTCATCCACAAAATCAGTTCTTCGGAGAAACGGCTGATGTGCACCATGATCAAACTGGCGGCGGCAGTGAATTCGATGGCGAAATCGCGATCGCTCACCGCATCCAAGCTGTTTTGGCACACGCCATCCATGCCCAGCAGCTCAGCCACGGTTTCACGCTTCAAGGGGTAGGTGGTACCCGCCAGCGCGGCACTTCCCAACGGCAATTGGTTGATGCGCCGACGCGCATCGAGCAGACGTTGACGGTCGCGTTCAAACATCTCAACGTAGGCCAGCAAATGGTGCGCGAAACTCACCGGTTGGGCGACTTGCAAATGGGTAAAGCCAGGCATGATGGTGTTGACATGCTGCTGTGCCACCGATACCAATGCCTTTTGCAATTCGATCAAGCTGAGGGTGAGTTGGTCGATTTCGTCACGTAGCCACAAACGAATATCGGTGGCCACTTGGTCGTTGCGGCTGCGTCCGGTGTGCAAGCGTTTGCCGGCATCACCCACCAACTGGGTCAGTCGGGCTTCAATGTTCAGGTGAACATCTTCGAGGTCTAGCTTCCACTCAAAAGCACCAGACTCAATATCTTGTTGAATTTGCTGCATGCCGCGGGTGATCGATTGAAAGTCTTCATGGCTGAGGATGCCTTGTTGATGCAGCATGTGCGCATGTGCCAATGAACCCTGAATATCGGCCCGCCATAAGCGTTTGTCGAAGAATACGCTGGCGGTGTAGCGCTTGACCAACTCGCTCATGGGCTCGTTGAACAGGGCAGACCAAGCCTGTGACTTGGTCTCGAGTTGGTTTTTCGGTTCAGACATCGTAGGGCGTTGAAAAAATCAAAGACCCCCCCATTTTAGGCGTTGCATCGCGGCTGGGGTGCATCAACCCCAGAGCACGGGCTGAGATGGATCAACCCGTATTGCGGATGCCTGCTGCAATGCCGTTGATGGCAATATGGATGCCTCGTTGCACTCGTTCGTCGCTGCGACCTTCGCGATAACGGCGAATTAACTCAATTTGCACATGGTGCAGCGGGTCAATGTATGGGAAACGGTGCTCGATCGAGCGTTTCAACGAGGGGTTGTTGGCCAAACGCTCGGCATGTCCGGTGAGTAGCGTCAGTGCCTCAGAAGTTTGCTGCCACTCGTGTTCCAGACGACTCCAAATAGCCTTGCGCAGCTTGCCGTCGTGTACCAATTCTGCGTACCTTTGTGCCAGTGCCAAATCGCTCTTGGCCAGAACCATGTCGATGTTGGACAAAATGTTGGCAAAAAAAGGCCATTCTTGGGCCATGCGTTGGAGCAACCGAACGCGCTTTTGACGCTGGGGGGTACTGGGCGCTTGGTCGATCCAACCGATGATGGCCGATCCAAAGCCAAACCAACCGGGCAGGGTCAAACGACTTTGTCCCCAGCTAAAGCCCCAAGGGATGGCGCGCAAATCTTCGATGCGTTGCGTCGCCTTTCTAGATGCAGGACGTGAGCCGATGTTGAGTTCGGCAATTTCCCGAATGGGGGTGGCTTGAAAAAAGTAATCGGCAAATCCAGGGTGTTCGTAAACCAGTTTGCGATAAGCCTTCATGCTCAACTCCGACAGGGTTTCGGCAGTTTGCAAAAACTCGTTGGGAGTGGCTTCACGTGAACCCAACCAAGTGGCTTCGAGTGTGGCGGCTACCAGGGTTTCAAGGTTGCGTCGACCAATTTCAGGGTTGGCGTATTTGGAGGCGATGACCTCACCTTGTTCGGTCAAACGAATTTGCCCACGAACCGTGCCACTGGGTTGGGCCAAGATGGCTTGATAGCTGGGGCCGCCACCGCGCCCTACGGTGCCTCCTCGGCCATGAAACAGACGCATCGAAATACGCCTGTGGGCGGGTAGGCTGTCAAACAATTCAGCCAGTGCCACTTCGGCACGGTAAAGCGACCAATTGCTCGTGAATATGCCGCCGTCTTTGTTGCTGTCGGAGTAACCCAACATGATGTCTTGCTCGCAGTAATCGAGTGCCTGAGCACCATGAATCATGTCAAGAATGCCAGCAGTCTGCAGGTACTCACGCATGATGTTCTCAGACTGTTTCAGGTCTTCAATGGTCTCAAAGAGTGGCACCACAATCAGCTCACATCGGGCTCCTTCACCTAACACTCCGTGCAACATGCCTGCCTCTTTGAGCAGCAACAGAACCTCCAACAGGTCGCTCACAGTTTCGGTGTGGCTGATGATGTAGTGACGGATGGCAGCCTTGCCATATCGTTGTCGAATGTCGCGCGCCTGTTCAAAGATGGCCAATTCGGCTTGGGTGTGTTCGCTGTAGGTTTGTCCAGGCACACGCAATGCGCGAGGATCGGCCAACTGCTGCA
>JBEDMU010000126.1:0-39755 GCA_041170945.1 Pseudomonadota bacterium | reverse complement strand
CAAATCGATATTTCCGATGATGGCAATATCACCATCGCCTCTACCGATGCAGCCAAGGCCGAAGAAGCCAAACGCCGCATTGTTGAGCTCACCGCTGAGGTGGAAGTGGGTCAAATTTACGAAGGCCCCATCACCAAGATTTTGGACTTTGGTGCACTCGTGAATTTGCTACCTGGCAAAGACGGTCTGTTGCACATCAGCCAAATTGCTCATCAGCGCATCGAAAAAGTGACCGATGTGCTCAAAGAGGGTCAAGTGGTGCGCGTCAAGGTGCTCGAAACCGATGAAAAGGGCCGTGTCAAGTTGTCCATGAAGGCCTTGATCGAGCGTGAGTCTGGTGACGATGCTGCACAACAGCAGCAACAGCAACAGCAGTAAGGTTGTAAAGACCGTATTGCCTAGTCCCGTGTTGGAGAAAGACATGAAACAACCCGCATTGATAGCCGGCAACTGGAAGATGAATGGAGCCCTTGAGGCCAATGAAGTCCTGTTGCGTGAGGTACTCAAAGGTTCGGCTGAGCGTCAAAACGCAACAGCCCGCCTAGCGGTTTGCGTGCCTTCTCCATACTTGGCGCAGGTGCAAAGCTTGTTGTTAGGTACTGCCGTGGCTTGGGGCGCACAAGATGTGTCCAGCCATGACAAAGGCGCTTACACAGGCGAGGTCAGTGCTTCCATGTTGCGAGACTTTGGTGCACGTTACGCCATCGTGGGTCATTCTGAGCGTCGCCAATACCATGGAGAAACCGACTCCTTGGTGGGTGAAAAAGCCAAGGCCGCATTGGCTGCAGGGATCACTCCCATCGTGTGTGTGGGAGAAACCTTGCAAGAACGCGAATTGGGGCAAACCGAGGCAGTGGTCAAGCGCCAGTTGGCTGCAGTGATTCATGCCGTGGGGCCTTGTGTCAGCGAAATGGTGGTGGCATACGAACCTGTATGGGCCATTGGTACGGGCAAAACCGCCACTCCCGAGCAAGCTCAGCAGGTGCATGCCGTGTTGCGACTCCAGTTGGCAGCAGCGACGCAACATGCGGCCAAAATTCCTCTGCTATATGGCGGCAGCATGAATCCTGGCAACGCCGCATCGTTGTTGTCACAGCCCGATATCAACGGTGGCCTCATTGGGGGAGCTTCTCTCAAGGCTGCTGATTTCTTGGCGATTGCTGACGCTGCCTCAACATTCCAACCGAATTGATTTCTTACACCATGAACATTCTTTTCAGCATTCTTTTCGCAGTGCAAATTTTGTCGGCCTTGGTCATGATCGGTCTCATCCTGATGCAGCATGGCAAGGGTGCCGATGCAGGCGCGGCATTTGGCGGTGGTGCTTCGACCAGTTTATTTGGGGCCTCAGGCGGAGCGAACTTTTTGTCTCGTTCAACCGCTGTGATGGCCACGGTGTTTTTGATCAGTACCTTGGTGTTGGCATACGTGGGCGGACAAGCCCGTCCCTCAGCCGCCGCAGGCTCGGTGCTCGAGACAGCCACTCCTGCTCTTGAAGTGCCAGCGCCCACTGCGCCTGTTGCTCCCGCTCCCGCACAAAAAGGTGCAGGGGCTATTCCTGCAAACTGATTTGCGGCCTTTTTGAAGTTAGAATCCTAGGGTTTTCTCGGATGTAGTTGCCCACGCGGTGACTTACATCAAGAAGCACCCAATGCCGACGTGGTGAAATTGGTAGACACGCTATCTTGAGGGGGTAGTGGCGAAAGCTGTGCGAGTTCGAGTCTCGCCGTCGGCACCAGATCAAAACCACACGGAGCCCGTACCCTTAGGGCTCTGAAAAGGGCTATAGCCATGAGTCTTGAACAGTATTTACCCGTTCTGCTCTTCATTTTGTTGGGCGCTACTGTCGGGGTTTTGCCTCAAGTCATCGGCTATTTTCTAGGGCCCCAAAAGCCCGATGCAGCCAAAAACTCTCCTTACGAATGCGGCTTCGAGCACTTCGAAGACGCGCGCATGAAATTCGATGTCCGCTACTACTTGGTGGCCATTCTCTTCATTCTCTTCGATCTCGAGATCGCTTTCTTGTTCCCTTGGGCGGTAGCCCTCAAAGAGCTCGGCCCTACGGCCTTTTGGACCGTGGTGGTGTTTTTGGGCATTTTGGTGGTTGGGTTCATTTACGAATGGAAGAAGGGCGCACTCGATTGGGAGTGAGCCACTAACAAAGGATTGCACGTCATGTCGTTAGAAGGTGTCTTTCAAAAAGGTTTCGTCACCACCAGTTACGACACGGTCGTGAACTGGGCCAAAACCGGGTCGCTTTGGCCTATGACTTTTGGGTTGGCTTGCTGTGCCATCGAAATGATGCACGCAGCCGCAGCTCGTTACGACATTTCCCGATTTGGCTCCGAGGTGTTTCGTGCTTCTCCTCGTCAAAGTGACCTCATGATTGTGGCGGGCACACTCACCAACAAAATGGCACCTGCCTTTCGCAAGGTCTATGACCAAATGAGTGAGCCCCGCTATGTCATTTCCATGGGCTCTTGTGCCAACGGTGGTGGTTATTACCACTACAGCTATTCGGTGGTTCGAGGCTGCGATCGCATTGTGCCTGTTGATGTGTACGTGCCAGGTTGCCCGCCCACAGCTGAAGCTTTGATCTATGGCTTGATGCAGCTGCAGCAAAAAGTGCGTCGCACCACCACCATTGCCCGTGCCTGAGGCTTTTCACTCCCTCAAAGGATCTGAAACATGACACCCTTACCGACACTCAAGGCCCGCATCGAAGCGGCTTTGGGCCATCGCGTCGTTTGCCTCACGGAAGCTTTGGGCGAACTCACCTTGGTCGTTGCTCCACAGCACTATCTCGAATCGGCTCAGCTGTTGCACTCCACCGAAGGTCTGCAATTTGAACAATTGGTTGACCTTTGTGGCATCGATTACTCCACCCACGATCAAGATGCATGGCGCGAAGGTCGGCGCTTTGCGGTGGTCTCGCATTTGTTGTCGGTGGCGTGCAATCACCGCCTGCGTTTGCGCGTGTTCTGCGACAACGACGATGCGCCCAAAGTCGATTCCCTCACGCCGGTCTGGAGCGGAGCTGATTGGTTTGAACGCGAAGCCTTTGATATGTATGGAGTGCTGTTTGATGGTCACCCCGACTTGCGCCGCATTCTCACCGACTACGGTTTCATTGGCCATCCTTTGCGCAAAGACTTCCCGCTGATTGGTCATGTCGAAATGACCTACGACGAACAGTTGGGTCGCGTGGTGTATCAACCCGTGACCATCGAACAACGCGAAATCACGCCTCGGGTGGTGCGCGAGGACAACTATGGAGGCCTGAACTGATATGGCCGAAATCAAAAACTACACGCTGAACTTTGGTCCTCAGCACCCGGCCGCTCACGGTGTGATGCGTTTGGTGCTTGAACTCGACGGCGAGGTCGTGGTGCGTGCCGATCCCCATATTGGCAACTTGCACCGCGCCACCGAAAAGCTGGCCGAAAGCAAAACCTATGTTCAGGCGCTGCCTTACATGGATCGCCTCGACTACGCCTCCATGATGTGCAACGAGCATGCTTATTGTTTGGCGGTTGAGAAGCTTTTGGGTGTTGAAGTTCCCATTCGCGCGCAGTACATCCGGGTGCTTTACTCCGAAATCACCCGTGTGCTCAATCATTTGATGTGGTTGGGTTCGCATGGCAACGATTGCGGCAGCTCCACTATTTTGATTTACACCTTCCGCGAACGCGAAGCCCTCTTTGATGCGTACGAGGCGGTGTGTGGTGCGCGCATGCACGCGGCTTATTTCCGCCCCGGTGGTGTGTATCGTGATCTGCCTGACACCATGCCGCAGCATCAGCCCAACAAGCTGCGCAATGCCCGTGAAACCGCCAAGCTCAACGAAAACCGCCAAGGCTCATTGCTCGACTTCCTTGACGATTTTTGCGCCAAATTCCCTGGCTATATTGACGAATACGAAACCCTGCTCACCAACAACCGCATCTGGAAGCAGCGTACCGTTGGTATTGGCGTCATCACCGCCGAGCGCGCTCTCAACAAAGGGTTCACCGGTCCCATGATTCGTGGCTCGGGTATTCCTTGGGATTTGCGCAAGATGCAGCCCTACGAGGTGTACGACCGTCTCGACTTCGATATCCCGGTGGGTACCACTGGCGATACCTACGATCGTTATTTGGTACGTGTCGAAGAGATGCGCCAATCCAATCGCATCATGAAGCAGTGCATCGATTGGTTGCGTGCCAACCCAGGTCCTGTCATGACCGATAACCCCAAAGTGGCACCTCCCAGCCGCGAGGGCATGAAATCCAACATGGAAGAGTTGATCCACCACTTCAAGCTCTTCAGTGAGGGGTTCAAGGTGCCTGCTGGTGAAACGTATGCTGCCATCGAGCACCCCAAAGGTGAGTTTGGTATTTACATGGTCAGCGACGGGGCTAACAAACCTTATCGTCTCAAGATCCGTCCTCCGGGTTTTGTGCATTTGGCCGGACTCGACGAATTGGTGCGTGGCCACATGTTGGCTGACGCCGTTTCCATCATTGGCACGATTGATATCGTGTTTGGAGAGATTGACCGATGATCTCTGAATCTACCCGCGCTCGTTTTGATCGCGAAGTCAACAAATACCCCGCTGATCAGCGCCAGTCTGCTGTCATGGCTTGTCTGGCCATTGTTCAGCAAGAGCAAGGCTGGGTGTCACCCGAAGCTGAGCAAGAAGTGGCTGACTACTTAGGCATGCCCGCCATGGCGGTGCACGAAGTCACCTCTTTCTACAACATGTACAACCAAAAGCCAGTGGGCAAGTACAAGCTCAACGTGTGTACCAATTTGCCCTGCCAATTGCGCGGTGGCAACGAGGCACTCAAACAGGTGTGCGACACCCTGGGTGTCCAAGATGGTGAAACCACGGCAGATGGCCTGTTTACTGTTCAGCACTGCGAATGCTTGGGTGCTTGTGCCGATGCGCCTGTGATGTTGGTCAACGACCGCGACATGTGCAGTTACATGAGTCACGACAAACTCAACGCCCTCATTGCGGCGCTCAAGGCCCATTCAGGAGCTTCGTCATGAACCTGCAAGACGTATTGGCTCCCTTCAAGAGCAACGGCGCCGAAACTTGTTTTCATGGTCGCCACATCAACCCCCTGATTTATGCCAACCTCAATGGTCAAAATTGGGGTTTGCAAGATTACGTGGCTCGTGGCGGCTACGCTGCTTTGCGCAAAATCTTGGCGCAAGATGGGGGCGCCGGCATGTCGCAAGACGAAGTCATTGCGACTGTCAAAGCATCTTCACTGCGCGGTCGAGGTGGCGCCGGATTTCCCACTGGACTGAAGTGGAGCTTCATGCCCCGTCAGTTTCCTGGGGCCAAGTATGTGGTGTGCAACTCCGACGAAGGAGAACCCGGTACTTGCAAAGACCGCGACATCCTCATGTACAACCCTCACTCTGTGATTGAGGGCATGATCATTGCTGCTTACGCCATGGGTGCGGTGGCAGGATACAACTACATTCACGGCGAAATCTTTGAAGTCTACGAACGCTTTGAAGAGGCGCTGGACCAAGCCCGTGCAGCAGGATTCTTGGGCAAAAACATCATGGGCAGCAACTTCTCGTTTGAGTTATACGCGCACCATGGTTTTGGCGCATACATCTGTGGCGAAGAAACCGGCCTGCTCGAATCGATTGAGGGTAAAAAAGGCCAACCTCGATTCAAGCCGCCATTTCCTGCGAGCTTTGGTTTGTATGGCAAGCCCACCACCATCAACAACACCGAAACGTTTGCGGCAGTCCCCTTCATCATCAGCCAAGGCGGCGAAGCTTACTTGGCCATGGGTCGCCCCAATAACGGTGGCACCAAAATCTTTTCGGTCAGTGGCGATGTGCAGCGTCCGGGCAACTACGAAGTACCCATGGGCACTCCTTTTGCCACTTTGCTTGAACTCGCGGGTGGCGTGCGTGCGGGTCGCAAACTCAAAGCAGTGATTCCTGGTGGTTCTTCTGCTCCAGTGGTTCCTGCAGACATCATGATGGCCACCGACATGGACTACGACGGGGTAGCCAAGGCCGGATCCATGTTGGGTTCGGGTGCTGTGATCGTCATGGACGACAGCCGTTGCATGGTGCGCAGCCTGCAGCGTTTGTCTTATTTCTACATGCATGAATCGTGTGGTCAATGTACGCCCTGCCGCGAAGGCACGGGTTGGCTGTGGCGTGTGGTCGATCGCATCGAGCGCGGCCAAGGGCGCCCTGAAGACATGGACCTGCTCGATTCAGTGGCCGAGGGCATTCAAGGGCGCACCATTTGCGCATTGGGTGATGCGGCTGCCATGCCCGTGCGTGCCATGCTCAAGCATTTCCGGCACGAATTCGAATATCACGTTGAGCACAAGACCTGCATGGTCGGTGGTCACTCCTGAAGGCAAGGCAGAAAGCCATGGTTGAAATCGAACTAGACGGTAAAAAGGTCGAAGTGACCGAGGGCAGCATGGTCATGCATGCGGCCGAAAAGGCGGGGGTGTACATCCCTCACTTCTGCTATCACAAGAAGCTTTCTATCGCCGCCAATTGCCGCATGTGCTTGGTCGACGTTGAAAAAGCACCCAAGGCCATGCCCGCTTGCGCCACGCCGGTGACGGCTGGCATGGTGGTGCGCACCCAAAGTGCCAAAGCCATTTCTGCGCAGCAATCGGTGATGGAATTTTTGCTCATCAACCACCCTTTAGATTGCCCCATTTGCGATCAGGGCGGCGAGTGCCAATTGCAAGATTTGGCGGTGGGCTACGGCCAAGGCAAGTCGCGATACGACGAAGAAAAACGCGTGGTGGCAGCCAAGCAAGTGGGCCCTCTCATTTCGATGGAAGAAATGAGCCGTTGCATTCAGTGCACACGCTGTGTCCGTTTTGGACAAGAAATTGCGGGTGACATGGAATTTGGCATGTCCAACCGGGGTGAAGAGGCACAAATCGAAACCTTTGTGGGCCGCACGGTCAACAGCGAACTGTCGGGCAACATGATCGACATTTGCCCTGTGGGTGCGCTGACCAGCAAGCCCTTCCGTTACAGCGCACGTACCTGGGAGCTGTCGCGTCGCAAGAGCGTCAGCCCCCACGACTCTACCGGTGCCAACTTGATTGTTCAGGTTAAAAACGGTCGTGTCATGCGCGTGGTGCCTTTTGAAAACGAAGACATCAACGAATGCTGGATTGCCGACCGCGATCGCTTCTCCTACGAAGCGCTCAACAGCGATGAGCGTCTGACCCGCCCCATGATCAAACAAGGCGGCGAATGGAAAGAAGTCGATTGGCAAACTGCTCTTGAATATGTGGCCAATGGTTTGCGCAACGTGCAGCAGCAACATGGTGCAGGCGCCGTGGGCTTGTTGGCCAGCGCACACAGCACAGTCGAAGAATTGGCTCTGGCAGCCAAGTTGGTGCGCGGCTTGGGCAGCGACAACATCGACCATCGCTTGCGCGCCGCCGAGCATCCTGCTTTTGAGGGTGCACGTTGGCTGGGTATGCCCGTTGCTGAGTTGTCACACCTAGACCATGTGCTGGTGGTCGGCAGCCGCTTGCGCAAAGATCATCCTTTGTTTGCACAGCGCATCCGTCAGGCGGTGCGTCATGGCGCCACTCTCGACGTCATTGGCTCTCGCCGCGAATTCAAAGGTGGTCAAGATTGGGCCATGGTCGTGCGTCAGTCTGTTATCGCCGATGCTGACCAGTGGGTTCAGTTGATGGCCAACGTGGCCGCCGCTGTTGCACAAGTACGTGGTGTGGCGAGCCCTGTTTCTGGTTCGCCCGATGCTGCTGCCATGGCCATGGCGCAGCAACTCATCAATGGCACGAATAAAGCCATTTTGCTGGGTAACGCAGCTGCACACCATGCGCAAGCCAGCGATTTGTTGGGTTTGGCTCAATGGATTGCCAATCAAACCGGCGCCAAGTTTGGGGTGCTCACCGAAGCGGCCAACACCGTGGGAGCGCAAGTGGTGGGTGCTCAACCGCTCAACGGTGGCTTGAACGCTGCTCAAATGTTGTCCGGTGAAGTCAAGGCCTTGGTGTTGCTCAACAACGAGCCTGCGTTCGATTCAGCGGTAGGTGCCGCTCGTCTGGCCAACACCGACATGGTGGTGTCGCTCAGCCCGTTCAAGGCCAATGCAGACATCGCTGATGTGATGTTGCCTATTTCCCCGTTCACCGAAACCTCGGGCACGTTTGTCAACGCCGAGGGCCGTGTGCAAAGCTTCCACGCTGTGGTGCCGCCTTTGGGTGAAACCCGTCCCGCCTGGAAAGTGTTGCGTGTGTTGTGCAACTTGTTGGGTATTGCCGATGTCGAACAAGCTTCGACCCAAGAGGTGTTGGCGCAGACCGGATTGGTGGCGGGTGGCATGGTTCCTGCCGAGCGTTTGTCCAACAACGCGCGCTTGCCGGCTGCATCTTTGCCTCAGGTGGCAACGGCTGCACCATGTGTGGCAACGATTTACCAACTCGATGGACTGGTTCGCCGTGCTGCCTCATTGCAACAAACAGCGGACGCCCGAGAGGGGAGCCTGTCATGATTGATTTTGTTTACAACTTTGGCTTGGGTTTGTTGCCTGATGCTTGGTGGGCAGAGACGGCTTGGCCCGTGATTTGGGCGCTGGTGAAAATTGTGGTGGTCGTTGCTCCGTTGATGGGGGCGGTGGCTTACCTCACCTTGTGGGAGCGCAAGCTCATCAGTTTTTATCAGGTTCGCATTGGTCCCAACCGCGTCGGCCCCAAAGGCTTGTTGCAACCCATTGCAGATGCCCTGAAGTTGCTCACCAAAGAAATCATCACGCCCAGCGCATCCAGCCCCTGGTTGTTTCGTTTGGCCCCTGTTTTTTCCATCATGCCAGCGTTGGCAGCTTGGGCTGTCATCCCGTTTGGCCCCGAAATGGCGGTGGCCAACGTCAATGCAGGTTTGTTGCTGCTCATGGCCATCACGTCCATCGAGGTATACGGCGCCATCATTGCGGGTTGGGCATCCAACTCCAAATACGCGTTCTTGGGTGCTGTTCGCGCCTCTGCGCAAATGGTGAGCTATGAAATTGCCATGGGCTTTTGCTTGGTGGTGGTCATTATGGTGACCGGCAGTTTGCAGTTGGGTGAGGTAGTGGCTTCTCAAGGCCGTGGCATGTTCGCCGACATGGGCTTGGGTTTCTTGTCATGGAACTGGTTGCCATTGCTGCCCATTGCCATGGTGTACATGATCTCTGCCGTGGCAGAAACCAACCGTCACCCCTTCGACGTGGTTGAGGGTGAAGCCGAAATCGTGGCGGGTCACATGGTCGAATATTCGGGCATGGGCTTTGCCATTTTCTTCTTGGCCGAATACGCGGCCATGTGGTTGGTGTCTATTCTGGCCGTTCTCATGTTCTTTGGCGGTTGGCTCTCTCCTCTTGATTTTGCCCCCTTCAACATGGTTCCAGGCTGGATTTGGCTGGGTATCAAAACGTTCCTGATGGTCTCGATGTTCATCTGGATTCGTGCCTCATTCCCCCGTTATCGCTATGACCAAATCATGCGTTTGGGTTGGAAAGTGTTTATTCCGCTGACTCTGGTTTGGTTGCTGGTCGTGGGCCTGTGGCTCATCAGCCCCTGGAACATTTGGCACTAAAAGGACAGACCCCTCATGACTTCTGTCACCACCCCCTATAAGCCTTCAGCTTTCTCGCTGAAAGACTTTCTCTCCAGCTTCATGCTGTTGGAGTTGATGAAGGGCTTTGCGCTCACCGGGCGCTATTTGTTTCGCCCCAAATTCACCATTCAGTATCCTGAAGAAAAAACACCGCTGTCGCCCCGTTTCCGTGGCTTGCATGCGTTGCGTCGCTACGAAAATGGCGAAGAGCGCTGCATTGCTTGCAAGCTGTGTGAAGCCATTTGCCCCGCCATGGCCATCACCATCGAAGCGGGCGTGCGCGATGATGGACAACGTCGCACCACGCGCTACGACGTCGACATGACCAAGTGTATTTTCTGCGGCTACTGCGAAGAAAGCTGTCCAGTCGACTCGATTGTGCTGACACACATTTTTGAGTTCCACGGCGAAAAGCGTGGTGACTTGTACTACACCAAAGACATGCTGTTGGCCATTGGTGATCGTTTTGAACCCCAAATCGCTGCGGCTCGTGCTGCGGACGCTAAATACCGCTGAGCCAGGCAAAGGAACTCCTCATGGACTGGTCCACCATCCTCTTTTACACCTTCTCGGCGATTTTGCTGTTTTCGGCATTTCGTGTGATCACCTCACGCAATACCGTACACGCCACTCTGTACCTCATGCTCGCTTTCTTTCAAGCTGCATTGGTGTGGATGTTGCTCAAAGCCGAGTTCTTGTCCATCGTGCTGGTGCTCGTTTATTTGGGTGCGGTGATGGTGTTGTTCTTGTTTGTGGTCATGATGCTTGACATCAATGTCGATGCCATGCGCACGGGGTTTTGGAAAAACTTACCTGTAGCCGCTCTGTTGGGTGCGCTGATGGCAGGTGAAATTGCTGCTGTGGTGTACGGAGATTTCGGTGCAGTAGCTGAAATGGCTCCCGCTGCAGACAACAACACCTTGGCCTTGGGCCGCGTGTTGTACACCGAGTATTTGTACCCCATCCAAATTGCGGGTGCCTTGTTGTTGCTGGCCATTGTTGCCGCCATTGCCTTGACATTGCGTGAGCGCAAAGACAGCAAAAAAATTGCCGTCGGCGATCAGGTTCGCGTGCGTCGCAACGATCGCGTGCGTTTGGTCAAGGTCGACCCCGTGAAGCCCGCTGCCAGCAGCGACCAGCAGGAGATTGCTCCATGAGTCTTACCCTTTCTCACTTTCTCACGCTGGGTGCCATTTTGTTCGCCCTGTCGGTGATCGGCATTTACATGAACCGCAAAAACCTCATCGTGTTGCTGATGGCGGTTGAACTGATGTTGTTGGCGGTGAATACCAACTTCGTGGCGTTTTCGTCGTACCTGGGTGATATGCACGGACAAATCTTCGTGTTTTTCATCCTCACGGTGGCAGCCGCAGAGTCAGCCATCGGCTTGGCGATTTTGGTGTTGTTGTTCCGTAACAAATCCACCATCGACGTTCAAGAACTCAACGAGCTCAAGGGCTGATCGGGAAGAAGTTAAACATGAGTACCACATTGAATGCCAACATGCTGTTGGCGGTTCCCCTGGCTCCCTTAGCCGGCTCTATCTTGGCCGGGGTGTTTGGCACCCGTTTGGGCGGCAATTTGCTCAATCGTGCGGCGTGCCACACCGTCACTATTTTGGGCGTGTTGATCGCCTTCATATTGTCGGCCATCACCCTTAACGAGGTGATCAACGGCGCTCGTTTCAACGAAACCCTCTACGAATGGATGGTGGTGGGTGGCGTGAAAATGGAAGTGGGCTTTTTGGTCGACGGCCTCACCGCCATGATGATGTGTGTGGTCACGTTCGTGTCGCTCATGGTGCACATCTACACCATCGGTTACATGCATGAAGACGAAGGCTACAACCGTTTCTTCTCGTACATTTCGTTGTTCACCTTCTCGATGCTCATGTTGGTCATGAGCAATAACATGCTCCAGCTGTTTTTTGGCTGGGAAGCCGTGGGGTTGGTGTCCTATTTGCTGATTGGTTTTTGGTTCCAAAGACCTACGGCTGTGTTTGCCAACATGAAAGCCTTTTTGGTCAACCGTGTGGGTGACTTTGGGTTTATTTTGGGTATCGGTCTGGTATTGGCTTACGCTGGCTCGCTCAACTACACCGAAATTTTCGCCCGCAAAGACGAGCTGGCAACCGTGGTGTTTCCGGGTACCGATTGGATGTTGCTGAGCGTGGCAGGTATTTGTTTGTTTATCGGTGCCATGGGTAAGTCGGCTCAGTTTCCTTTGCACGTTTGGTTGCCCGATTCCATGGAAGGCCCAACTCCCATTTCAGCCCTGATTCACGCGGCTACCATGGTCACGGCAGGTATCTTCATGGTGGCACGCATGTCGCCGTTGTATGAGTTGTCTGATACCGCTTTGAACTTCATTTTGGTCATCGGTTCCATCACGGCGCTGTTCATGGGCTTCATGGGCATTATTCAAAACGACATCAAGCGTGTGGTGGCTTATTCCACCTTGTCGCAGTTGGGCTACATGACGGTGGCCTTGGGCGCCTCGGCTTACTCAGTGGCGGTATTCCACCTCATGACCCACGCGTTCTTCAAAGCCTTGTTGTTCTTGGCAGCTGGATCGGTGATCATGGGACTGCACCACAACCAAGACATCCGCTGGATGGGTGGGGTGCGCAAGTACATGCCCATCACGTGGATCACGTCGTTGCTGGGTTCCTTGGCGCTGATTGGTACCCCGTTCTTCTCAGGGTTTTATTCCAAAGACAGCATCATCGAAGCCGTGCACGCCAGCCATTTGCCTGGTGCAGGGTTTGCCAACTTTGCGGTTTTGGCAGGCGTGTTCATCACGGCCTTCTATTCGTTCCGCATGTACTTCTTGGTATTCCACGGCAAAGAGCGGTTTGATCAAAACCCCGATGCCCACCATGGTCACCACGACGATCACCACGGTCACGGCGATGGCAAGCCCCATGAGACGCCTTGGGTGGTGACTTTGCCCTTGGTGTTGTTGGCTATTCCTTCGGTGTTGATTGGGTACTTCACCATCGAACCCCTGCTTTTTGGCTCGTACTTTGCCGACGCCATCACGGTGAATACTCAGGCTCACCCCGCCATGGCTGAGTTGCGTGAGATGTTCCATGGTGCCTTGGGCATGGCGGAACACTCCTTGTCGACAGCTCCTTTGTGGTTGGCGTTGGCAGGTGTCGTGACCGCCTGGTACATGTACCTGATCAACCCCAAAGTTCCAGCCGCTATTGGCAAAGCCTTGCGTCCGTTGGTTGTGGTGCTTGAAAACAAATACTACATGGACTGGATCAACGAAAACATCATTGCTCGCGGTGCTCGCCTGTTGGGCACTGGTCTGTGGAAGGGCGGAGATCAGGGCGTGATCGAAACGGGTGTGGTCAATGCCAGCTGGAAGGGCGTGGCTCGCTTGGCCGCCTGGATTCGCACACTGCAAACCGGTCTGGTTTATCAATATGCTTTGGTCATGATTGTTGGCGCCTTTGTGATGCTGACGGTCTTTGTTTGGCTGGGCTGAGGAAGGAAAACGCAACATGGGTACTTTAAGCCTGGCCATCTGGACACCGATTGCATTCGGTGTCTTGTTGCTGTTGATGGGCCGTGACAACAATGCAAACGCGGTGCGCTGGGTCGCACTCATTGGTGCCTTGGCAGGGTTGCTCGTGACCGTGCCAATGATTGCCACCTTTGTGTCGGGTGTCGGTAGCATGCAGTTGGAAGAACGCGCGCCTTGGATTGAAGGCTTCAACATCTTCTACCACTTGGGGGTTGATGGCATTTCGTTCTGGCTGGTGCTGCTCACGGCATTCATCAATGTGATTGTGGTGATTGCTGGTTGGGAAACCATCACCACCCGTGTGCATCAGTACATGGCGGCTTTTTTGATTTTGTCGGGCCTGATGATTGGCGTGTTCACAGCCCTTGATGGCATGCTGTTTTATGTGTTCTTCGAAGCCACCCTCATTCCCATGTACCTGATCATTGGTATTTGGGGCGGCCCCAACAAAATTTACGCGGCTTTCAAGTTCTTCTTGTACACCTTGATGGGTTCGCTGCTCATGTTGGTGGCGCTGATTTACTTGTTCAACGTTTCAGGCGGTAGTTTTGCCTTGTCTGATTGGTGGGCGCAACCGCTCACGGCCACCGAACAAACCTGGTTGTTCTTCGCATTCTTGGCTGCGTTTGCTGTGAAGGTGCCCATGTGGCCAGTACACACCTGGTTGCCTGATGTTCACGTGGAAGCTCCCACCGGCGGCTCTGCAGTGCTGGCTGCCATCATGCTGAAGCTGGGCGGTTACGGTTTCTTGCGCTTTTCTTTGCCCATCACTCCCGATGCCTCCATGGAATACGCAGGCCTGATGATTGCCTTGTCGTTGGTGGCAGTGGTGTATGTGGGCTTGGTAGCCATGGTGCAAACCGACATGAAAAAGCTGGTGGCTTATTCATCGGTGGCGCATATGGGTTTTGTGACCCTGGGCTACTTCATGTTTACCGACATGGGCATGAGCGGAGCCATTGTGCAAATGATTTCTCACGGCTTTGTGTCGGCGGCCATGTTCTTGGCCATTGGTGTGTTGTACGACCGCGTGCACTCTCGCGAGATTGCCGATTACGGTGGTGTGCTTGCCAAGGCGCCTAAGTTCACGGCGTTTGCAGTGCTGTTTGCCATGGCTAACGCTGGCTTGCCCGGTACGGCTGGTTTCGTCGGTGAGTGGATGGTTATTTTGTCGGCTGTCGAGGTCAACTTCTGGTTGGGCTTGGCCGCTGCATCTGCTTTGATTTTGGGTGCCGCTTACACCTTGTGGATGGTCAAACGTGTGTACCTGGGGCCAGTCACCAATTCTCATGTCGAGCACCTCACCGACATTGGTGCGCGCGAATATTTGATGCTGGCTTTGCTGGCAGTGGCGGTGTTGGCCATGGGTGTATATCCCAAGCCAGTGACCGATGTCATCAACCCATCGGTGGCCGATTTGCTCACGCATGTGGCCCAGTCCAAATTGCCCTAAAACCCCGAGATTGACGTCATGAATTCCATTGATTGGGTGGTGATCTACCCCGAACTCTTGCTCCTGGTGGTGACCTGTGTGGTGGCCTTGGCCGATCTCTTTGTGAAGAGTCCGCAGCGCACACTGACCTATGGCTTAAGTCTGGTTGGACTGGGTGCCGTGGCTTTGCTCACGGGCTTGTATGCGGTAACGGGTACCACGTTGGTCGGCTTTGACGGCATGGTGGTCTCTGATCCCTTGGGCAACTTGCTGAAGTGCCTGGCCACGGTGGCGGTGATGATTTCATTGGTGTACGGCCGAGGCTACGCAGGCGATCGCGGCATGCTCAAAGGCGGTGAGTATTTCACCCTGGCGCTGTTCTCGTTGCTGGGCATGTACATCATGATCAGTGGTCACAACTTCTTGATTTTGTATTTGGGTCTTGAGTTGCTCACCCTGTCTAGCTACGCGATGGTGGCCTTGCAGCGCGACTCTGCACGAGCCTCTGAGGCTGCCATGAAGTACTTTGTGTTGGGTGCTTTGGCCAGCGGATTCTTGTTGTATGGCTTGTCGATGCTCTATGGCGCTACCGGTAGCCTTGATATTTCACGTGTGGCGGTGTCCCTCATGCATGGCAACCCCGAATCCAAAACCTTGATTTTGGGTGTGGTGTTTGTGGTGGCAGGCCTGGGCTTTAAGTTTGGCGCTGCGCCTTTTCACAGCTGGGTGCCCGATGTGTACCAAGGCGCACCCACTGCAGTCACATTGCTGATTGCAGGTGCGCCTAAGTTCGCTGCATTTGCCATTGTCATTCGCTTGCTCGTGATGGGTTTGTTGCCCTTGTCGTTTGATTGGCAACAAATGTTGCTGGTGTTGGCCATACTGTCTTTGTTGATTGGTAACTTGGCGGCCATTGTGCAAACCAGCATCAAACGCATGTTGGCGTTTTCAACCATTGCTCAAATGGGCTTTGTGATGCTGGGCTTCTCCAGTGGCGTGGTTGACAACAGCCTTGAAAACCTGCCTGCCGCCTACAGCGCCACTCTGTTTTACGTGATTTCATATGTGCTCACCACCTTGGCTACTTTCGGTGTGATCATGATGTTGGCGCGTTCGGGGCATGAAACCGATGACATCACCGACTTTGCAGGCCTCAACCAAAAGAGCCCCTTGTATGCGGGTGTCATGGCTGCATGTATGTTCTCACTGGCAGGGATTCCTCCGCTGGTCGGTTTCTACGCCAAATTGTTGGTGTTGCAGGCGCTGATTGGCACGGGCTCAGCCTTTGCCTTGGGGGTCGCTATTTTTGCGGTGCTGATGTCCTTGATTGGCGCGTTTTACTACCTGCGCGTGGTCAAGGTCATGTACTTCGATGCACCTGTGCGCAGCGAGGGTGTCACCGGTTTTGCCGATGCTCGAGTGGTTCTGACTCTCAATGGTTTGCTGTTGCTGGTGTTGGGTATTTTGCCCAGTGGGTTGCTGAACCTCAGTTTGCAGGCCATTGTTAGCCTCATCTCGTGAGTCTGCCTGATTTCAAGCCTTGGGTGGCGTCTGAGTATGCTGCTCAAGAGTCTGAAGACTTGCATTTGCGTGAACACACGCAATCCCAAACCACCCTCGTTCAGGGTGGTTTTTTGCATGCGGTACACGATGTGGTGCAGCTGCCTAACGGCAAGCAATCCAACCGCGAATATGTCATTCATCCCGGTGCGGTGATGATCATTCCGGTGCTTGATGACGGGCGCTTGCTCGTTGAGCGTCAATGGCGCCATCCCTGCAACCAAGTCATGTTGGAGTTTCCAGCAGGAAAAAAAGATCCGGCCGAATCGGGTTTGGCTTGCGCTACACGTGAACTGGAAGAAGAAACCGGTTGGAAGGCCATGCGCTGGGCCTGTGCTGGCCACATGCATCCCACCATTGCCTACTCCACCGAGGTGATTGAGATATGGTTTGCGCAAGGGTTGGTGCCTGGTATTCGCCGCTTGGATGAAGGTGAATTTTTAGATGTGCATGTCACTACGTTGCAAGAGATGGAGTTGGGCATCTTGAATGGCCTTATCACCGATGGCAAAACCATGGTCGGGGTGTGGTGGGCTCAGCGTGTGCTCAGTGGCGAGGTGTCCTTGTTGTGGCAAGATACGTCTCATGAAAGTGTTTGATATCCGCTGCCATTCGGGCCATTTGTTTGAAGGTTGGTTCGACAGCGACGATGATTTCCAATCGCAAAAAAAGCGCGGTATTTTGTTGTGCCCTGTGTGTGATTCACATGAGGTTGAAAAAATGCCCAGCGCAGTGAGAATGCTGTCTTCTGGCACCCAAGAGCCAGCTCAGGCCCACGAAGAAACCCAAGCCGTTTCGCCATCTGGCGCAGCCTTGGCGCAGCAGACGGGCACCTCGTTGTCTGCCCATGATATTTCCCGCTTGCAGGCGCAATGGTTGCAGGCGTTGCGCCAAGTGGTGCAACAAACCGAAGATGTGGGTACCCGGTTTGCACAAGAGGTACGCAGCATGCATGCCGGCGATATTGAAGAACGACCCATCCGCGGCCAAACCACTTGGAAAGAAACCCAAGAGTTGCTGGAAGAGGGCATTGACGTATTGCCCATTTTGAACTCGGACGCCATCAAATCTTCCCTTCATTGAGTTTATTTATTACTTTTTTATATAAAGAAATAAAAATAAAGTAGTTTGAGTTATTAAGATTTCTTTGCAGAATCACGGCTTCGTTGTTCTCACTCTCGGAGCCTGATATGAAAAAAACGTGGATTTCTTGGGCCTTGGCTGCTGCTTTGTCGGTGGGTGCCTCTGTGGCCTTGGCTGCGCAAGCCCCTTTGCTGAACCCAGTCCAAACGCAGGCCCTATTGGCCAAGTCTGTAGTGCGTGTGATCGACATACGCGACGCCAAATCGTACGCTGCAGGTCATGTGCCTGGTGCATTGCATGCCCCTTATGGACAATGGCGAGGCCCAGCTTCTAACCCAGGCGATTTGGCGCCCTTGGACGCATTGACGGCCTTGGTCCAGTCGCTGGGCTTGACCCCCGAAACATCGGTGGTGCTGGTGTCGTCTGGTGCCGATTCCACCGATTTTGGTGCAACCGCTAGGGTCTACTGGACCTTGAAGGTGTTGGGTGCCAAAAACCTGTCGATTTTGAATGGGGGCGTGCAGGCATGGACTCAAGCCTCTCTACCGCTTGAAACACAGGCGGTGAAGGTAACAGCCAGCAGTTGGAAGCCTGCTGTGAACGAGTCGCTGGTGGTGCGCAAAGAAGAGGTGTTGCAGCACATTCAGCGCCAGGACGCGCAACTGGTGGATGGTCGACCAGCAGAATTTTTTCTGGGAGACACACGTCACGTGGCAGCCAAGGTTCCCGGAACGATTGCAGGTGCCGTGAACTTTGACAATGCACGTTGGTTTGTCAAAGAGCAGGGCGGACGCATTGACACAGAAGCCGTGAAGGCATTGGCCAGCACATATCCCACTCAACGCAATCAATCTGCGGTGTCGTTCTGCAACACCGGACACTGGGCTGCCACCAATTGGTTTGTGGCTTCTGAGCTGCTGGGCCAAACCGAAACCAAGTTGTACCCGGGTTCGATGGTGGAGTGGACACAAGACGCCAGCCTGCCCATGACCCATGTTCCCAGTCGTTTGGCCCAACTGTTGATCGATGCCAAGCTCAAGGCATCGGCTAAGTGAGTGGACCATGAGACGTGTGGCCTTGTGGTTGCCAGTGCTTGTGTTGACAGCCTTTCTGTTGCTAGAAGTGGCGGTGAGACAGGCCCTGTTGCTGTTGATTGGTGT
The DNA here is from genome assembly GCA_041170945.1 of Pseudomonadota bacterium. Lineage (GTDB taxonomy): Bacteria > Pseudomonadota > Gammaproteobacteria > Burkholderiales > Burkholderiaceae_C > RS62. The sequence continues at coordinate 21,362 of JBEDMU010000126.1, read as the reverse complement.
GGGTCTTGGGGTGGTGTTGGCGCAGGCCCGCTTTGGTTTCACAACCGGCTGGCGCATGCTCATTGAGCAGCGCGATCCCCAGGGTGTGGCTGCTCAGTTGGTGTTGTTGGCGCTGACCAGCGCAGCGGCCATACCTTTGTTGGGTGGGTTCACCGAATTGCACGCTGCGTTGGGTGCACCCGGAGTGGCCATGTTGGCAGGAGCCTTTGTGTTTGGCTTGGCCATGCAGTTGGCCGATGGCTGTGGATCGGGCACCTTGTACAAGGCAGGCCTTGGAATTTCTTACAACTTGCTGGTGTTTCCGCTGTTTGCGTTGGGTAGTTTTGTGGGGTCGTTGCATCTGCCGTTTTGGAACGCATGGGGGCAGATGGAAGCTGTGGGCTTGGTAGACGCCTTGGGGGTGAGCGGTGCTTTGTTGGCCACGATGGTCGGCTTGCTGTTGTTGGCAGGAGCTGCGCGAGCATGGGTGGGGCCAGGAAAAGTGTGGTGGCAGCGCCGCTGGATGTGGGGGGCTTTCGGTTTGGCACTGTTTGCCACCCTTAATTTGTTGGTGGCGGGTCAACCTTGGGGAGTGGTTTATGGCTTTGGCCTGTGGGCAGGCAAGGTGTTTGCAGGTTTGGGTCTGTGGGACTCATCCACTTCAAGTTTTTGGTCGCAACCTGCCCATGCTCAGCGTTTAAGTCAGACGGTGTTTTTGGATGTGACGACCATCACCAATTTAGGTATTTTGTGGGGGGCGTTGTGGGTAGGGGCCAGAACCCAGTCGAACACGCCAACCCCGCTTAGTTTCACGCAAATGGCGGTAGGGGTGGTGGCTGGTTTTGTGTTGGGTTACAGCTCGCGATTGGCCTTGGGCTGCAACGTGGGCGCCATGCTCAGCGGCATTTCTACCGGTAGCTTGCATGGTTGGTTGTGGGTGCCTATGGCATTCGCGGGTTCGGTGTTGGGAGTGAAGTGGCGACGCTTGTTATTCGACACCCCGTCGGTGGCTTTGGCTCCAGGAGTTCGATCATGACACGCTTGAGGTGGATGCTCGTGTTTTGGGGTGGGTTGGTAGCGTTCTTGTGGTGGGACTGGGTCATCAGTCCCTCAGTTGACTTGCGCCAAGAGCCCTCATGGGTGGCAGCCGGTTCTGGCCAGGCCACCCAAGGGGCTCACTGCTCAACCCCCTCAAAGTGACAGCGTGGCGCAAGGCAGTTGTTGAGCGCTGGCCACATGGGGCTCGAACAGCATGCTGTCGTGCACGTTCAGGCCTTTGGCAAAACCGGCGTCGCGTTTGAGGGCTTCGCGCCAGCCGTGTTGAGCCAGTGCCATGGCGTAGGGCGCAATGGCTGCTGACAAGGCTTGGGTGCTGGTACGAGCCACTGCGCCAGGCATATTGGCGACACAGTAATGCACGATGCCATCAACGATGTAGGTGGGATCTTGGTGGGTGGTGGGACGGCTGGTTTCAAAGCAACCGCCTTGGTCGATGGCCACGTCGACCAATACCGCACCAGCCCGCAGTTCTGACAAATCTTGACGGGTGACCAAATGTGGGGCTTTGGCGCCAGGAATGAGAACGGCACCGATGATCATGTCGCTGGCGCGAATCAGCTCGTGCAGCATGCCGCCATGTGCGGTTTGGATGCGACCGCCAAATTGAGCGTCAAGTGCTTTGAGTCGGTCGAGATCGCGGTCGAGAATGGTGACGCGCGCTCCCATGCCCTGTGCCACCAAAGCAGCGCGTGTTCCGACCACACCTCCTCCTAATACCAAAACATCAGCAGGCATCACACCAGGAACACCGCCCAGCAAGACGCCGCGGCCGCCTTTCCAAGTGTGCATGGCTTGAGCGCCGACTTGTGGGGCCAGGCTACCAGCCACTTCACTCATGGGGGCCAGTAAGGGCAAACGACCATGGCGATCGACCACGGTTTCAAAGGCGATGGCGGTGCAACCGCTGTGCAGCAGCCCAGCAGTTTGCTCGGGATCGGGGGCCAAGTGCAGGTAGCAAAAGAGCGTCTGACCTTTTTTCAAGCGTGCAATCTCGGGGGCCTGAGGCTCTTTGACCTTGACCACCAGTTCGCAATCCCACACGGCCTCAACGGAACCGAGAGAAGCACCTTGAGCGGCGTATTCTTCGTTGCGATAACCGCTACCCAGTCCCGCACCGTCTTGAACGATGACTTGATGGCCTGCCTTGACCAAGGTGCCAACGGCTTGTGGTGTGAGGGCGATGCGGTTTTCTTGGGTTTTGATTTCTTTTGGGACGCCAACGCGCATGATGTTCTCCGATTAAAACAGCCATATGGCTTGATGAAAATTGTAGAAATCGGAGCTTGAAAAGTGTTTGCAATTTGGTCGATAATTTGAGATATTTTGATAAAATATTTCAACAAATAAAAGAAATATGACAATAAAAACCAATATTGACAAAATTGATGTTCGTTTGCTTCAAGCGGTTCAGTCTGATGCCAGGCTCACCTTGGCTGAATTAGCCGAGTTGGGCAATACGTCCACATCTTCGGCTGCTCGTCGACTGAGGCGGCTAGAAGAAGAGCGCATCATCACGGGATACAGCGCCAATGTCGATCCCGCAGGCTTGGGCTTTGTACAAGACATTTTTGTAGAAGTCACACTCACCGGACAAGACGAAAAAACCATGGACAAATTCGAACGCGGTTTGGCCGGTATACGTCAGGTGTTGTCGTGTTGGCTCATGAGCGGTGAATCCGATTACTTGGTTCGGGTGGTGGCTAAAGACGCCCCCGATTACGAACACATCCATCGAACCTTGTCTAAGTTGCCAGGGGTACACCGCTTGCGTTCATCGTTTGCCTTGCGCCAAGTGTTTCGTCGGCAAATGGATCCGCAGCCGCAGGGGCCAGCATGAGGTCGGTCTGGTCAGCTTCGATACCGGTGGCCATGGGTTATGTGCCATTGGGTGCTATTTTTGGCGTGTTGCTCGTCCAAGCCGGCGGCCCGTGGTGGTTGGCCTTGTTGGTCAGTGTGTGGGTTTATGCAGGCAGCGCTCAATATGCCCTGGTGCCCATGCTGGCAGCAGGCTTGGGCGCATGGAGCGTGGCCATGGCAGTGGCGCTGATCAACTTGCGACACGTGTTTTATGGGTTGTCGTTGCTGGAACATCAGCCCAAGCAGCCTTGGGCGCGCGCCTACTTGATGTTTGCCCTGACCGATGAAACCTACTCGGTGGTTACCACCTGGCCTAAAGATACACCTCCTATGCATATGGTGGCGCTGGCCATGTTGCATCAAGGCTGGTGGGTGTTGGGTACCCTCCTGGGCTGTGGTTTGGCCACGCTTATTCCTACCGACCTGCAAGGACTTGACTTCAGCATGGCCGCTTTGTTTGCGGTGTTGTGCGTGGAGCAATGGCGGCGTACGCGTCAGAGTGTGTTGATGTGGGTGGCTGCAGGCCTGTATGTGTTGTGTGCCGCTGTGTTGGAACGACAAGTGATGCTCACGGCCATGGTGTTGAGTGCGATCATGGTGTTGGTATGGGGGTGGTGGCAATTTCGTTTGCAAAACAGTGCTGCATTACCCACGCACCCCTCAGCAAAGGACCCCTCATGATCGATGCCCAACAAGCCTTGATTCCTGTGTTGGCTGCGGGCGCTGTGACGTTTGCCATTCGCGCGTTTCCATTTGTCATGTCACGATGGATGCGTCAGCGTGCTTGGGTGCAAACGCTGGCCAATGGGTTGCCGCCGTCACTCATGGTGGTCATCATGTTGCACAGCGCTTGGAGTATGAACGCACAGAGACCGATGACTCTGTGGGTAGAGGCCGTGTGCGTGCTCTTGGCCCTTGGGGTACAGTGGAAGTTTAGGCATGCCTTGGTGAGCATTGGGTTGGCCACAGGCCTGTATGTGCTGTTGCGCACTTGGATGGGAATGTGATGGATTTGTTTTTTGCGTTGGTCGGCCGCGTTGTCAAGGCCATATTGGGCTTGATGTTTTTGGTGTTCACCGTTTCGTTGGCGGGGCTGTTCATCGCGCTGGCGATCGTCTCGTGGTTTGTACAGCGCTTGGTGGCCATCGTGACGGGTCGACCTGTGCAACCAGCCGTGCAATGGATACACCTGTTTCAGCGAGCACAGGCGTTTCGTCGTGGGACTGATGGCCGTGAAAGATCTGGCCCTGCAGATGAGGTGGTAGATGTGCAGGCGCGTGAGGTGTCAGAAGACACCCCATCGGTGTCTCACACGCAAAAAGACAAACGCTCTTGAAGAATTACTTCAGGCTGCCACTCAAAAACTGAGCCAGGCGCTCAGACTTGGGCTGAGTCAGCACCACACGTGGGTCGCCTTGTTCTTCGATCAGGCCTTGGTGCAAAAAGATGACGTGGTTGGATACTTCACGCGCAAAGCCCATTTCGTGAGTCACCACCACCATGGTGCGTCCTTCTTCAGCCAAGCTGCGCATCACTCGCAACACTTCCCCAACCAATTCAGGGTCGAGTGCAGAGGTGGGCTCGTCAAACAGCATCACTGAAGGCTCCATGGCCAAGGCGCGGGCAATGGCCACACGTTGTTGTTGACCGCCCGACATGTGTGCAGGATAGGTGTTTTCAACGCCAGAAAGCCCCACGCGAGCCAGGTAGTGGCGTGCTCGTTCTAAGGCTTCGGCTTTGGACAGACCCAACACCTTGATGGGCGCTTCAACAATGTTTTGTAGCACCGTCATGTGTGACCACAGGTTGAAGTGTTGAAACACCATGGCGAGCTTGGCACGCATGCGTTGCAATTGTTTCGGATCTTGCGCTTCAAGGGCGCCGTCGCGACCGGCTATCAGTTTGAGTTCTTCACCCTCAACAAAAATTTGTCCAGCATGTGGCTTTTCAAGCAAATTGATGCAACGCAGAAAGGTGGACTTGCCGCTGCCACTAGAGCCAATGATGCTGATGACATCGCCAGCATGAGCAGTGAGGTCAACGCCTTTCAGCACCTCGTTGTTGCCAAAGCGTTTGTGCAGATGGGTGACACGGAGTTTGTCTGTCATTTTCGGGGTGCCAAGTGAGCCAACCAGCGCATTTCGGCCAGTTTGAACAGAATCGCCAAGATCAACGTCATGAATGCGTAGATGACCCCGGCGGTGATGAACGCCTCAAAAGGCAAATAAAAATCTGAATAAATGGTGCGTGCTGCAGCCGTGATGTCGGTGATAGCAGGGATAGCCGATACCAAAGCCGTGCTTTGCAGCATTTGAATGACTTCGTTGGAATAAGCCGGAAGGGTGCGACGCAAAGCAGAAGGAAGCGTGATGTGGGTGAGCACTTGAAAGCGGCTCATGCCCATTGCTTGAGCGGCTTCAATTTCACCGTGAGGGGTGTCGCGCAAAGAGCCCGCCAGCATTTCAACGGTGTAAGCGCAGGTATTGATGGTAAATGCCAATACCGTGCAAAAGAAAGCGTCTTTGAAAGCTGTCCAAGGCCATACCGTGTCCCACCGCTCTTGGATGAAGTCCATTTGAGCGATGCCGTAGTAAATGACATACATTTGAATGAGCAGTGGCGTGCCACGGATGACATACGTGAACAGCCACACAGGCCACTGCAGCCACTTGCGAGATGAGATGCGTGCAAAAGCCAACGGAATGCAAGCTACGCCGCCAAACACCAAACACAGCAACAAAATTTGAATGGATGTGACCGTGCCTTCCCAATAAAGGGCCATCGATTCAGGCGAAAAAATCACATCGAATTGCATCAGAATTGCGCCCGTCGTACACCCATAGAGGTGCGCTTTTCAATGGCTTTGAGCACCCAAAGCGACAGGGTGGAAAAGATCAAATACAACAAACCCGCCAGCATCATGAACCATAAGGATGCGTTGGGAATTTCACCGCGCGCGGCAGCTCCAGCTTGCTTGGCCAGGTAGGTCATGTCTTGCAAACCCAGCAAAGACACCAGCGCAGTGGATTTCAGCAACACCAGCCAATTGTTGGTGAAGCTAGGCAACGCCAGGCGTGTCATTTGGGGTAGGGTAATCGACACAAACACCTGCCAACGCGTCATGCCATAGGCATAACCTGCTTCGGCTTGTCCGGGCGATATGGCCATGATGGCGCCACGAAATGTTTCGGTGAGGTAGGCCCCAAAAATAAAACCGATGGTGACCACACCCGCAATGTAGGGATCTATATCAAGCGTGTCTTCGCTGCCAAATGCTTCAAAAACCGCATTGATGAAAATTTGTCCACCATAAAACACCAACAGCATCAACACCAAATCAGGGATGCCGCGAATGAGGGTGGAGTAAGTAGCCCCCAACCAGCGAAAAGCCGGCTGGGGTGAGAGTTTGGCGGCAGCGCCAGCCAAACCCAACACAATGGCAACCGCCAGCGATCCCAAGGCGACCAGCAGGGTCAGCCAGGCACCTTGGAGGATGCTGAGAAGGTAGCCAGATTGCATGAATCAGCGCAAGTCAGCCGATCAGCTGCCCCAAATGTCGGTGCCTTTGAAGTACTTGTCGCTGATGGTTTGCCATTTGCCATTCTTGCGAATGGTTTGGATGCCTTTGTCGAGCAAGTTTTTCAGGTCGGTATCGCCCTTGCGAATGGCAATGCCTGCGCCTGTACCGAAGTATTTGACATGGCTGGCCAAAGAGGGGCCGACAAACTTGTAGTTTTTGCCATCGGCGGTGTCCAGGAAGCCACCTTGCACTTCGAGCACGTCAGCCACAGTACCGTCGAGACGGCCAGCCTTGATGTCGAGGTAAACCTGGTCTTGGGCTTCGTATGACACGATGGTCACACCACCGGGAGCCAATTCGCCTTTGGCAAATTTTTCTTGGGTAGAGCCTTTGAGCACGCCCAATTTTTTGCCTTTCAGGCTGGCTGCGCTGCCATCGGAGTTGATGTCTTTGCGAACCACTACCTTAGAAGGAGTGTTGTAGTACTTGCCAGTAAAAGCCACGACCTTTTCACGCTCGGGGGTGATAGACATGGAAGAAATGATGGCGTCATATTTTTTGGCTTGCAGGCCGGGGATCATGCTGTCCCAAACTTGTTCTACAAACACGCACTTGGCCTTGACTTCGTCACACAAGGCTTGGGCCACGTCCACGTCAAAACCGGTCGGTTTGCCTGCATCGGTTTTGTAGGTAAAGGGCTTGTAGGTGGGGTCGATGGCGACACGAATTTCTTTCCACTCTTTGGCGAGTGTGGTGCCGGCAACGCTCAGGGCGATGGCGCCCAAAATCAGGGATTTCTTCAACATGGGAAAAGTGCTCCGAAAAAAGTTGAGACGTTCATTCTAAGCCCGACTCAAGCGCTCAATCACGGTCTGAGTGGCTTGCAACAAGGCTTTTTCATCATCGGCTGCCACGATTTGACGGCTGGGCATGCTGCGCAACCACGTGAGCTGGCGTTTGGCCAGCTGCCGAGTGGCCGCCGAGGTGAGGGTTTTCCATAGGATTGCCGCCTCGGGTGTGTGTAGGTTTCCACATGAATACACCGTTTCGGTGGCTTGTCGGTAACCCACACAACGCATGGCTGGGCTATCGGCTTGAATACCGGGCCACTGGCTCAAGCGTTCAAACTCGGCTACAAAGCCTGCGTTCCACATGGTTTCGGTGCGCAGGGCAATGCGTTCGTGAAGCCACGAACGATGAACGGGTTCGAGCGAAACCATGGGGATGGGTTGCAAGGGCAAGGCTGACGCTCGCGCACGGGTGTGTAGGGCGCTGAGCGGCTGCCCCGTCATTTGAAATACCTCGAGTGCACGCCCAATGCGTTGGCTGTCGTTGGGTGACAAGCGCGCAGCCGTGATGGGGTCGACTTGGGTCAGCTTGGCGTGCATGGCAGGCCAACCGTGTTCAAGGGCTTGCAGCTGAACAGCGGAACGGACCTCTGGCGTGGTGGCAGGCAGATCGTCGATGCCTTCTAACCAAGCCTTCAGGTAAAGCATGGTGCCGCCCACCACCAACGCGTGACGCTCACGGGCATGAATTTCTTGAATGATTCGTTGAACGTCTTCTACAAAGCGCGCCGTGGAATAACTTTCGGTGGGATCGATGATGTCGATCAAGTGGTGTGGAACTTGGCTTTGCTCGGCGGCGGTGGGCTTGGCGGTGCCGATGTCCATGCCACGATAAATCAACGCTGAATCGGCGCTGATGATTTCGCATGGGAGCTGCTGCGCAACTTGTAGCGCAACTGCTGTCTTGCCGCTGGCCGTGGGACCTGTGATGACCACGGTTTGCGGCGTGCTCATGCTTGAGCCCCGTGTTTGCGTACCGGCCCCCAAGCAATGAGGGCAATGAGCACACACAACACACCCATGCCCCACGCCAAAATCACATGGGGCGGAGCTTGTAGCGAGCCCATCCAGGCTCCCACCACAAAGCCGCACAACATCATCAACACCCCATTCAACGCAGCAGCCATGCCTGCAAACTGAGGAAAGGGTGTCACACACCCAGCTTGGCCGCACGATTGATTGATGCCATGGCTGATAAAGAACAGGCAAATGGGAACCAGGGAGGCCAGCAAGGAATTCACTTTGAAGAGTTGCAACGCTACCAACGAGAGACCTGACAGCAAAGCCAGCATAGAAGCCGCTCGCACCACTGCAGGAATGCTCCAGCGATTCATCAAGCGGCGAGTGAGAAAAGTGCCCGTAATAAACGACAACGAGGTGACCAGCATGACGGCGCCATACAGCGTTTGCGGCAAGCCAAAGTGGTCGATGTAAATGAATGAAGAAGTGGACAAAAACAAATACAGACCACAGAAGGTGGTGGTTGACAGCATGGCGTAGGCCCAAAACGTGCGGTGTGACAACACTTCAGCAGCTGCATGCAACAGGCTGCGAGTGTTGATGCTGGGCACGCGGTGCTGCAAGGTTTCACGAAACGTGAGCGCCACGGTGACCCAAATGAGTGCGCCGGTGATGGCCACCATGGCCAATGCCGCCTGGGGTCCCCACAGATCTGACAACAGACCTCCCAATGGGGCTGACAAGCAGGCCAATATGCCCAAGCCGGTTTGACCTTTGCTCATGACCCGTGTGCCCATGTCGGCGGTGTACAGGTCGCGAATCAGTGCGCGCCCACACACCACTGCTGCACCCATGCCCACACCTTGTGCCATGCGCAGCAAGGTCAAGCCCGACATGGTGCTGGCAAACACAGCGGCCGTAGCGCACAAGGTGTACAGGCCTAAACCTACCAACAGGACTGGGCGTCGACCATGACGATCAGACAATGGCCCCCAAAACAATTGAGAAATGCCAAACGTGAGGAACAAGCCCGACAAGGTCAGTTGTGCTTGGGCCAAATTGGCGCCCATGCTGTGCGATAGCGCAGGCAAGGCGGGCAAATACATGTCGGTGGCAGTAGGCTGTATGCCAATGAGCAACGCCAGCAACACCGCCACCCACGCGGGTGTCATCGACGTGGCAGATGAAGGTGAAGGCATTAACGGCCCCTTAAAAACAAACGGTCCAAATCGGTCATCGACAAAGCGCGCCAAGTGGGACGACCGTGGTTGCATTGATCGGAGCGTTCGGTGGCTTCCATTTGCCGCAGCAAGGCATTCATTTCTTCAATCGTGAGTTGACGATTGGCGCGAACAGCACCATGGCAGGCCATGGTGGCCAAGATATCGTTGCGTGAACGTTCAAGCACCGTGCTGGCGTCGTGTTGGGCCAAATCGGCCAACAAGTGTCTGGCCAGTTCGGTGGCGTTGCTTGCGCTTAGCAAAACCGGTACTGCGCGAATGACCAAGCTTTGAGCGGTGAGGGCATCGATATCAAAGCCAAGTTGTTGCAAGGGCAAACGGTGTGATTCAGCCGTGGCCATTTCAAGCGCCGTGGCGTTGAACGACACGGGAATCAGCAGGGGTTGACTGGCCAAACCGGTTTCTTGTTGCATCAGATCGGCCTGTGCCTTGAGTCGTTCGTAAACAATGCGTTCGTGGGCGGCGTGCATGTCAACCACCACCAAGCCCTGAGCGTTTTGCGCCAAGATGTACACACCATGCAACTGTGCCAAGGCTTTGCCCAAAGGCCATGGTTGCTGAGACGTGAAGGAGTTGCTGGCATGGGTCGTGATACCAGGGCTAGGCTCTGCAACCATGGACCAATCTTGGCGTAGCCCGTTTTGTTCGGGCCACACCATGGGTTGTTGAGTTTGAGAGGCCAATGGCGTTGGGATGCCAATGGCTGCCGCTTGTGCCGCATCCGTGAGGGAAGGTGACCCAGTGGATGAAGATGGCACCGAAGGGGCGGGTTGCGCCGAACGAGGTTGACTGAGTTGGTGCTGGACGCCATGCCACACCGCCTGATGCACCTCTCGGCTGTCGCGAAAACGTACTTCGATTTTGGTGGGGTGTACGTTGACATCTACCCGTTGGGGTGGAATATGAATGAACAGCACCCATGCCGGTTGCTTGTGGCCGTGCAACAAATCTTCGTAGGCGCTGCGCAGGGCGTGCGCCACCACCTTGTCGCGCACAAAGCGACCATTCACAAACGTGTATTGGGTATCGGCCCTCGAGCGTGCGGCGTCGGGCAATCCCACCCGACCCAACACCTGAACCGCCGAAGCAGGAGCTTGCGCATGCGTATGGAGTTCAATGCTGTTGAGCATGAAGTCGTTGCCCAATACATCTTGGATGCGCGCGTTGAGTTGTTCTTGTGCGTTGCTGCTGGGTGAACGTTTCCACTGTGCCAACAACTTGCCTTCGTTCCATACTGAAAATGACACATCGGGTCGAGCCAAAGCGTGGCGCTTGATCGACTCTAGGCAATGCGCTGTTTCGGTGGCGTCGCTTTTTAAGAATTTGCGCCTTGCGGGGGTGCGATAAAACAGTTCACGCACCTCGATGGTGGTGCCTGTGACGCGCGACCCTGGCGTGAGTTCACCAGAGGCGCCGTCCAAGGTCCATGCATGCACGTCTTGGGCTTGGCGGCTGGTCAGCGTGACATCGGCAATCGAGTGGATGGCTGCCAAGGCCTCGCCACGAAAGCCCATGGTTGAAACCGATTCCAAATCTTCCAAGGCTTGAATTTTGCTGGTGGCGTGGCGTTTGAGTGCCATAGACAGGTCGGCGCGATCAATGCCCACGCCGTTGTCTTCGACTTGAACAAGCCGTACACCGCCAGCCAATAAGCGCACGGTGATGTCTGTGGCTTGAGCGTCTAATGCATTGTCAACCAGTTCACGCACCACTGAAGCAGGGCGTTCAATCACCTCGCCTGCGGCGATTTGGCTGATCAGCTCATCGGGTAATTCACGAATGCTTGGAGGCACGATAGGCTCCAAAGATGGCGATGAGGCCAGGCCCCAGAATGAGCGCCCAGATGATGAGACTGAGGTTGTCTTGCACCCATGGCAAATTGCCAAACAAACTGCCTGCCCCCACCAAGCCGACCACCCAAATACATGCACCGATGACGTTGTACAGGGTGAAGCGTGCGCGGTTCATGGCGGCCACGCCGGCCACAAAAGGCGCAAAGGTACGAATGAACGGCATGAAGCGGGCCAAGATGATGGTGATGCCACCATAGCGCTCGTAAAAAGCGTGGGCTTTGTCAAACCCCTTTTTGCTGAACCACACAGAATCGGGCCAAGCAAACACCTTGGGGCCAAACCATCGACCAATGAGGTAGTTGCACTGATCGCCAGAGATGGCGGCCACCAGCAACACCAGCATCGTCAGGGGTACATCCATGAGGCCCGCGCCAGCCAAGGTTCCGGCTACAAACAGCAACGAATCTCCTGGCAAAAACGGCATCACCACCACGCCGGTTTCGACAAACACAATCAAAAACAGCAGGGCGTAGACCCACGTGTCGTAGTGCTCGACAAATTCTTTGAGATGCAGGTCGACATGGAGGATGAAATCAATCAGAAACAGAACGAAGTCCATGCAGGGATGATACCGGTTCAGAGCGAGCGGTCGCGCGGTGCAGGCGGGCGATTTTCGAAGTATTTCAAAATGCCTTGAGCCAAGGCTTCGGCCATGGAACCTTGAAACAAATCAGATCGCAAGCGCACCTCTTCTTCGGGATTGCTGATGAAGGCGGTTTCGACCAAGATGCTCGGAATTTCGGGGGCTTTGAGCACCGCAAAGCCAGCTTGCTCGACCCTGGGTTTGTGCAATCGACCCACTTGCTTTAAGTTGCCCAGCATGATGTTGCCCAGTTGCAAGCTATCGCGAATTTGCGATGTGGTCATCATGTCAGCAAAGATGTTTTGCAACTGTTTGTCTATGCCCTGCATGGGGATGCCACCCACCAAGTCGGCCAAGTTTTCTTTGTTGGCCATCCAGCGTGCAGCTGCACTGGTGGCGCCTTTGGTGCTCAGGGCAAATACGCTGGCTCCCTGAGGGCGAGGCGACATGAAGGCATCGGCATGAATGCTCACCAACAAATCGGCTTGCACGCGACGCGCTTTTTCGACACGGCGATGCAGCGGCACAAAAAAATCACCGTCGCGTGTCATGAAGACCTGAATGCGATGCCCCGACGCGGTTTGTGCGCCGTTTAATCGATCGCGCAAACGCTGGGCAATCGATAGCACCACATCTTTTTCTTTGGTTCCGTCTGGACCAATGGCGCCAGGGTCTTCGCCGCCGTGTCCGGGGTCTAGTGCGACCACAATGAGGCGTTGTGTGCTGGGTTTGCTACTGGGTGGGGCCAACGGCGTCGAAACAGGTGCTTGCTGCTGTGCAATGAAGGCCCCCAAAGGATCGTTGGGTGGTGCCGATTGCAGGCTTTCGCGAATCAGCAGTTCCAGGGGGTCGGGTGGTGTTTTGGGGTACAGATCAAACACCAAGCGGTGGGCATAGGGGTCGATGGGCTGCAGAGAAAAAATTTCGGGTTTGACCGCGTGATACAGATCGAACACCAAACGCACCGTGGTGGAGTTGTACTGTGCCACCCGCACGCCCTTGACGTTGGGATCGCGCGCTGACAAGTGTTGCACCAGTGAACGCAAGGTGTCGTCAAGCACCACGTTTTGCAGGTCTACGGCCAATCGTGGCGGGTCTTGTACAAAGGTGTACTCAAAGCGCAATGGGCTTTCGCTTTCAAGTGTTACCCGTGTGTACTCTTGCGCAGGCCACAGACGCGCGGCACGCAGGCGATTGGCCGCCCATGCCCATGGGCTCAGACCCGTCAGCCACAGCGACGACAGCGTCGCTTGCATGACTCCTTGCAACAAGCGGCGGCGCTTGATCATGGATACACCGCCTCTAATTCTTGTAGCAAGGCAAGGCCGGTTGGGCTACAAGCCTGTACCTCAAGCTCGCGGGTCGATTCGTCAACGATGCTGAGATTGATCACCCAGTCGGGGGTTGGGATAAGGCCTTGGGCGTTTTGCCACCACTCCACTATTTTCAAACCTGGGCTGGCAAACACATCGCGAAATCCTGCGTCTTCCCACTCGCGTGGATCACTGAAGCGATAAAAATCGAAGTGCCACGCAGCCGAGGCGCATGCAAGGGTATAAGGTTCGACGATGGCATAACTGGGGCTTTTGATGCGCCCCGTGACTCCCAAGGCACGGAGCAAATATCGGGTGAGTGTGGTTTTGCCAGCGCCCAAAGTACCTTGCAATGCCATGGTGAGCTGCTTTACCTGAGGCGATTGCGCCAAGGTTTGTGCCCACGCTTCGGTGGCTTGCTCGTTGGGCAATAACCAGCGATGGCTGTGTAAAACCGTTGGCAAGGACGAAGAGGTTTTTACAATGGGCTGCATGACCACTCAAACGGATACCAATGCCCATCCTTGGATTGCCCAATTGCAAGCCTGGGGGCATGAGCTTGGATTTTCGCAGATTGGGGTCAGCGATGTGGATTTGTCCCATGCAGAACCTTATTTGCAGGCTTGGCTTGACGCAGGCTATGCCGCAGACATGCATTACATGAAACGGCATGGCCTCACGCGGGCACGACCGGCCGAGTTGGTGCCAGGCACCGTGCGGGTGATCACGGCACGCATGAATTACTTGCCTGCCAGTTTGGGCAGCGAATGGCGAGAGGTGCATTGGCATCGTTTGCAAACCCCTGGTCAAGCCGTGGTTTCGCTGTATGCGCAGGGGCGTGATTACCACAAGGTGGTGCGCCAACGCTTGCAAACCTTGGTGGATCGTTTGCAAACCTTGGCGCATTCGGTGGGGTGTCGGGTGTTCACCGATTCGGCCCCGGTGCTTGAAGTGGAGCTGGCCACCCGGTCGGGTTTGGGGTGGCGCGGCAAACACACGCTGGCCCTTCATCGAGATGCGGGATCGATGTTTTTTTTGGGTGAAATCTACACCGACTTGCCACTGCCCTGCACCGAACCATTGTCAGCGCATTGTGGCGATTGCACCGCTTGCATCAACGTATGTCCCACGCAAGCCATCGTAGCGCCTTACCAATTGGACGCCAGACGGTGCATCTCGTACCTCACCATCGAACACGAAGGATCGATTCCTGTGGAATTGCGCAGCCTGATGGGGCAGCATGTGTATGGGTGTGATGATTGCCAGGTCACGTGCCCATGGAACAAATACGCGCAACGCAGCACCTTGCCTGATTTTGAGCCACGCCATGGACTACAAGCCGCAGATTTACTGGGTTTGTGGGCTTGGACTGAAGAACAATTTGACAGTCGTTTGCAGGGCAGCCCCATTCGCCGCGTGGGTTATGCGCGTTGGCAGCGCAACTTGGCGGTGGCCAGTGGCAATGCTTTGCGCATGCCCGAGACGACAACTGTTTTGGCTCAAGCATTGCAGCAAGCGTTAAATCAAGCGCTACAGCGTTGGAGCACGCGTGACCCAAGCGTCGCCGAACACGTGAGTTGGGCGCTTACGCAGCGGCCAGCACCCAAGGCAACAACGTGAGCATGGCAAAAGGCAAGCTCAGCAAAGCCACCAGCACCGATAGCGTCACCAGCGCTGCCACGTAGCCCCCGTCGTATCCCATGCGTGCAGCCAGCACGTAGCTGCTCGATGCGGTGGGCAAGGCTCCAAAAATCAACAAGGTTGCCGCTTGAGTGGGTTCGAGTGCGAACCCCCACGCCAAGACAGCGGCCACCAACGGCAATATCAAGTGCCGCACGGCCAATACACTCACCGCCAACGACTTGGCCTGATGCAAGGCCACCCAGCGCATACCAGCCCCTGCTGCCATCAGTCCCACCACCAGGGCGGCCTGCCCCAGGCGCTGCAACGACGGTTCGCTCCACGATGGAAACGATAGTCCGAGCAACTGACCCATTAGCCCTAAGGTGGTGGCCCAAATGAGCGGGTTGCGCAGCAACTGTTGCCCAAAGTGATGTTCAGAATGTCTGGCCATGGGCCACACCGCGGCAATATTGAACATCGGCACACACATGCCAATCAGAACAGCCATCCATGCAGAGCCTTGTGGACCAAGGGCCTGACTGGCTACCGACAGGGCAATGAACGAATTGAAGCGAAAGCCAATTTGGGCAGCCCCCGCGTGCATGCGGTCGGTGGTGTGGGTGCGCACCCAAGGCCAATAACGGGTGCTGTACGACAAGCCTATGGCCACCAAGGCAAAACTCACGCCTGCCAAGGCCAAGTCAAGCGCCTGTGTCACACTCATCGATGCCGAAACAATGCTGTAAAACAGCAGCACCGGAAATAAAAAGAAATAGACGAGTTGGTCAATGCCATCCCACACCGAACGATTCAGGCGGGTGTATTGGCAAATGAGGTAGCCCGTGAGAATCAGGGCAAAATCAGGAAGCAACAAAGCTGCAATATTCACCATGCAAGCATAAACCATGTCTAAGCCCGACAGCGACTTGATTGACCGATTTGCCGATGCCATGTGGCTTGAAGCAGGCTTGTCTGCGGCCACGTTGTCGAGCTATCGCAGCGATTTGAATCGCTTGCAAGAGTGGTTGCATGTTGAGCCGCATCACACCCTTCTGAATTGCACCGATGTCGATTTGCTGGGCTTTATGGCCCATCATCATGCCAACACCAAAGCCACTACTGCCAACCGTCGCTTGAGTGTGTTTAAGCGGTTTTACCGCTGGGCTTTGCGCGAACAGTTGGTCGATTGTGACCCTACCTTGAAGCTGCTGACCGCGCGTCAACCCATGCGGGTTCCCAAAACCTTAACCGAAGCACAAGTGGAAGACTTGCTTCAAGCCCCTGCGTTAAACACGGCACTGGGCTTGCGTGATCGGGCCATGATGGAAATGATGTACGCCAGTGGCCTGCGCGTGAGTGAGTTGGTGAATTTGCGCATGCACCATGTGTCGGTCAACGATCGGGTGTTGCGCATCATGGGCAAAGGCAACAAAGAACGTTTGGTGCCTTATGGCGAGGCTGCACATCACTGGCTCAAGCAGTACCTCGACGACGCACGCAGCGATATTTTGCGAGGACAAGTCAGCGACGATGTCTTTGTCACAGCGCGTGGTTCTGCCATGTCTCGCGTGATGTTTTGGAATTTGATACGCAAATATGCCTTGGCCTGCGGCATACACAGTCCTTTGTCACCACATACCCTGCGTCATGCCTTTGCGACCCATCTGCTGAACCATGGTGCCGATTTGCGGTCGGTGCAAA
Organism: Pseudomonadota bacterium; assembly: GCA_041170945.1. Taxonomy (GTDB): domain Bacteria; phylum Pseudomonadota; class Gammaproteobacteria; order Burkholderiales; family Burkholderiaceae_C; genus RS62. The sequence goes on along the minus strand of JBEDMU010000126.1, from coordinate 4,825 downwards.
TGCTGTTGGGTCACTCAGACATTTCAACCACCACCATTTACACCCATGTGGCGCGTGAACGGCTGCGTCAATTGCATGCAGCCCATCACCCTCGGGGTTAGCCCCTCGCACCCACTTCAAACCACACCCAGGTATTCCAATTCGGTGTCGGTAAAGCCCGCTTGCTTGCGCGCTTGCACATTGAAGGGGGGCTTCAATGCGGGTGCTTCGAATTCCTGCTGCAATCGATGCATGTGCACCACAGGATCGAGTTGATGCAGTTGGCAACACCAGTGGTACCAGCGGTTACCAATTGCCACGTGGCCGATTTCATCGCGCAATATCACGTTCAATGCTTCGCGCACCGCCAAAGCATCGGGCGCGGGTACTTGGAGTAGCTTGTCTTGAATCATGGGTGTGGCGTCTAGACCACGTGCTTCTAGGGTGCGTGGAACCAAGGCCATGCGCGCCGTCACGTCGTGGGCTGTTTTTTCGCACATTTGCCACAAGCCATCGTGCGCATCAAAGTCGCCATATTCGCAAGCGCGCTCATCGATCACCATGTCCTGCAAAATGGTGCGCAGCATGCGAAAGTGGTCGGCTTCTTCATGGGCCACTTGCATCCAATCACGATAAAACTCTTCGGGCATGTTGCCAAAACGCCAAACCGCATCCAGCCCCAAATTGATGGCATTGAATTCAATGTGACAAATGGCGTGTAACAACGCCGCTCGACCCCATGGGGTATGTACCGAACGCATGGGTACTTGGTGGGGTGGCACCAAGCGTGGACGTACAGGGCGGCCTGGTAGTGCCGATGCACGGGTGGCAACCGGTGTAGCGCTGGGGTTAATCAGCCACTGGGCTTGAGCATGCCAGATGGCATCAACCCGTTCGCATTTGCGATCGGGGTCAGATTCCAGCAAAGCGTCTAGAGCAAATTCGCGAAGATCCATGGGCTTCATGTTAACCTTTCGCTTTCGTTTTTTCTGACAGTCTGCCCATAGGAAGTAGCCATCATGTCGGTATATGCCTTAGATCAACATCAGCCCGAATTGCATCCGACGTCTTGGGTGGCCCCCAATGCGGTGGTCATTGGCAAAGTGGTGCTGCATGCCGATGCCAATATTTGGTACAGCGTGGTGGTGCGTGGCGACACCGATACTCTGACCATCGGCGAAGGCAGCAACATCCAAGATGGCAGTGTGGTGCACACCGATGTGGGCTTGCCTTTGGTGGTGGGCAAGCACGTTACCGTGGGTCATCAAGTGATCTTGCACGGCTGTCAAATTGGCGACGAATCGCTCATCGGCATGGGTGCCGTTATTTTGAATGGCGCACGCATTGGCAAGCATTGCATCGTGGGGGCAGGTTCTTTGGTAACCGAGGGCAAAGAGTTTCCCGATGGGTCTCTCATCATGGGCTCACCTGCCAAAGTGGTGCGCCAAGTACGTCCTGAAGAAATCGAAAAAATTCGTGCCAGTGCGGCGCATTATGTGAAGAACGCACAACGTCACCAGCAAGGCTTGAAGCATGTCTAACTTGCAGAAATTTCTGTTTGAAGGCCGCCCTGTGCGCGGTGCCATTGTTCGTTTAGACGATGTGTGGCTGGAAATTCAACAACGTCGCGCTGCTTCTGGCGCCTTTGCGCCCGTGGTCAACGAGTTGCTGGGTGAAATGTCTGCAGCCGCTTTGTTGCTGCAAGCCAGCATCAAATTCAATGGTGCGGTGGTGTTGCAAATTCAAGGCGATGGCCCTCTGAAACTGGCAGTCGCCGAGGCGCAGCCCGACTGGGGGGTGCGATGCACCGCTACGCTCACGGGTGAACCATCAGAAGGAGCTGCGTGGAATGATTGGGTCAACGCCACCGGCAAGGGCATTTGCGCCCTCACACTCGACCCCAAAGACCGTTTGCCGGGCCAAACACCTTACCAAGGCCTGGTGCCCATGGTCGACGAGCACGGCGCACCGTTGAAAAATTTTTCGCAAGCCATTAGCACCTACATGAAACAAAGCGAACAGCTGGACACCCTGATGCTGTTGGCTGCCAACGAGCATTGTGCGTTTGGTTTGATGCTGCAGCACATGCCTGCCACGGGCGAACACAACCTGGCTGCCACTTCGGCCACCCGAGCCGATAGTGACGCCATGGGAGCCAACGACTCCTTTGAGCATTTGGCCATGCTGGCCATGAGCTTGCAACGCGAAGAAATGTTGCAACTCGATACCGACACCCTGTTGCGCCGCTTGTTCTGGCAAGAACCCTTGGTGCGCCTGCCTGCGATGGATGCAGGGGTTGCCCTTCAACCTCACTTTGCTTGTCGCTGTTCACGTGAGCGCGTTTCGGGCATGCTGGTGAACTTGGGTGCAGAAGAGGTGCAATCGGTGGTGGCGGAGCAGGGCCATGTCAACGTGACCTGCGAGTTTTGCGGCCAGCCCTATGTGTTTGACGCAGTGGACGCTGCCGCTTTGTTTCAGCCCAACCTCACGCCCCACATTTCATCGGGCGGCAAGCCACAGCAGCTGCACTAGTTGGCGTTGGTTTTGTTTTTTGAATCGTTGGCTTTGCCAGTGGCTGGCGCAGGCACGGGGTACTGAACAAAGATTTCATTGGGTTTGACCAAGCCCAAGTCGCGCCGGGCGTGCCCTTCGATGGCATCGGTGCCCGACTTCAAGTTTTCGATTTGGTTGCTCAACTCTTGGTTGCGCGTTTCTTGAACTTGATTCAAGCGTTGCTGCTCGCGCAGGTCGCTGCGCAGTGACAACACATCGGGCAAACCGCCGCGACCAAACCACAGCTGAAGCTGCAACACGAACAGCAACACCCCCAGAACCCAGGTAAGAGGATGTCGCAGAACGGGCAGCTTCATGGTGTTGGCTTGGTGCAGCAAATCACAGATTAGCGCAGGTTGTAAAACGCTGCACGACCAGGGTACACCGCCACGTCGCCCAAATCTTCTTCAATGCGCAGCAACTGGTTGTATTTGGCCATGCGGTCTGAACGCGAGAGCGACCCGGTTTTGATTTGACCTGCATTGGTGCCCACTGCAATGTCAGAAATGGTCGAGTCTTCGGTTTCACCACTGCGGTGGCTGATCACGGCGGTGTAGCCGGCGCGCTTGGCCATTTCAATGGCGGCGAAGGTTTCGGTCAGGGTGCCAATTTGGTTGATCTTGATGAGAATCGAGTTGGCGATGCCTTTGTCGATGCCTTCTTTCAAGATCTTGGTGTTGGTCACAAACAAGTCGTCACCCACCAACTGCACCTTTTTGCCCAAGCGCTCGGTCAGGCCTTTCCAGCCGTTCCAGTCGCCTTCGGCCATGCCGTCTTCGATGCTGATGATGGGGTATTTGTCGACCCAAGTGGCCAGCATGTCGGTCCAGGCTGCTGCCGACAGTTGGATGCCGCCTTCGCCTTCCAGCACGTACTGACCATTTTTAAAGAACTCGCTTGAAGCGCAGTCTAGGCCCAAGGCAATTTGCTCACCGGGCACGTAACCCGCTTGGTCGATGGCCTGCAGAATCATTTGAATGGCAGCTTCGTGGTTGGGCACGTTGGGGGCAAAACCTCCCTCGTCACCCACGGCCACGCTCATGCCCTTATCGTGCAGAATTTTCTTCAGGGCATGAAAGGTTTCGGCACCCCAACGCAGCGCTTCGCGAAAGCTGGGAGCTCCTACGGGAATGATCATCAGCTCTTGCAAATCGAGGTTGTTGTTGGCGTGTGCACCACCGTTGACCACGTTCATCATGGGCACGGGCAATTGGTTGCCATTCATGCCACCAAAGTAACGGTACAGGGGCAGGCCTGCTTCTTCAGCGGCGGCGCGAGCCACAGCCATGGAAACCGCCAAAGTCGCGTTGGCGCCCAAACGGCCTTTGTTGTCGCTGCCATCGAGGTCGATGAGGGTTTTGTCCAAGAAGGCTTGCTCGGATGCATCCAAGCCCAACACGGCTTCAGAGATCTCGGTGTTCACGTGTTCAACAGCACGCAATACACCCTTGCCCAAGTAACGGCCCTTGTCACCATCGCGCAATTCAATGGCTTCGCGCGATCCGGTGGATGCGCCTGAGGGCACAGCCGCACGGCCCATCACGCCCGACTCGAGCAACACGTCGCACTCGACCGTGGGATTGCCCCGACTGTCTAAGATTTCTCGACCCACAATATCAACGATAGCGCTCATGATGATTTCCTTGAAAATACAAAAATGATTAAAGACCTTCGACAGCGATCATGCGCATGATCGCGGCACCGGCGCGAGCTTCGCGCGCTTGGTGGTATTCGGGGGTGTTGTAAAACGCTTGCGCCGCAGCAAAAGTGGGGAACTTCAACACCACCACTCGGCTGGGGGCCCAATCGCCCTCAAGAACGTTCACTTGGCCGCCCCGCACGCACACTTCGGCGCCATGGGCCTGCATGGCCACGCTAGACCACTTTTTGTACTCTTCATATTGTGTGGGGTTGGTGACTTCCACGTAGGCAATGATGTATCCACTCATGAAAAATCGGCTTCTAAAAAGGGTTGAGATTTGGTCACGCGATCGAGTGCCACCAAGGTTTCAAGCAAGGCTTTCATGCGGTGCAGGGGCACGGCGTTGGGGCCGTCAGACAAGGCCTTGGCAGGGTTGGGGTGGGTTTCCATGAACAAACCCGCCACGCCCACCGCCACAGCGGCTCGTGCCAATACCGGCACCATTTCGCGTTGGCCACCACTGCTGGTACCTTGACCGCCCGGTAACTGAACCGAGTGAGTGGCGTCAAACACCACAGGAGCGGCCGTTTCGCGCATGATGGCCAAGCTGCGCATGTCGCTGACCAGGTTGTTGTAGCCAAACGAAGCACC